>NZ_JAABLT010000014.1:0-190000 GCF_009915125.1 Proteus sp. G2673 | reverse complement strand
CGTTTCCGGTCTTCTGCGTTGTTGCGAGGAGGTGCATTCTACATCTTCCTCATTCAGTGTCAAGCGTTTATTTTCAAGGCTTTTCACTTTATTTTTTTGTCCTCTTGGCTAACTCACTTAGCGTGATTTGCCGTGACAACGAGGGCGCATTATAGGGAGTTTTGTGAAGCTGGCAACACTTTTTTTTAGTTTTTTAACCGACCGTTGAATTTTCCACCAAATTGCACTTAAAGCGCTAGTTTTCTGAGCGATTCAAAGCCAAAACCCGCTAAAACAGGTTTTAATAATTCGCTATTCTCATCTTCTTTTAAGCAATAAGCGAAGCTAATTTCATTTGAACCTTTTATTTTCGCTTGATTTACGACCAACCACGCAGTTCTTCGTGCAATTGCAGCACCAGAATCGATAATTCGTGTGCCATCAGGTAAAACAGAAAGAAGTTCATCAGCTAATAAAGGGAAATGAGTACAGCCTAATACGACTGTATCTGGTGGCTCTTTCATTTTTAGCCAAGGTGTAAGAATTTTACGAAGCGCATCTAGAGAAACTTCCTCGCCATGAAGTTTCCTTTCTGCTAGTTCCACCAGCTCGGCTGAACCTAAAGAATGAACTTTGCAATCAGTTGCAAAGCGTTCTATCAGTTCATGGGTATAAGGGCGTTTAACTGTTGCTCTCGTCGCTAATAATCCAACGACCCCATTACAGGTTAATTTAGCGGCAGGCTTAATAGCAGGTACAACTCCCACAATAGGAATATCAGTAAACTTTGCACGTAAAGCAGGAAGGCTTACCGTACTAGCAGTATTACAGGCAATAACAATTGCCGCGAGAAAGTGCTTCTCAGCCACCGCGCTAACTATTCGAACAACACGGTCAATAATGAATTCTTGTGATTTCTCACCATAAGGGAAAGCTTCATTATCGAAAACATAGATATAGTGAGCATCCGGTAATTTTTCACGGATCTCACGGTAAACAGATAAACCGCCAACCCCTGAATCAAAAATCAATACAGTAGGGTTAGCGGTAGATAGTGCATCAGAAGTTGTAGCTTCCTGTGAGGAAGTATTCACGTCCTGGCGTGCGATAGCCATAAGCTGTCTCATAATCTTTATCAAACAGGTTGGCTATTCTACCACGAATTGAGAGATGTGATGTAATAGGATATGACGCAGTTAAATCCCAAATACTCACACCGCCTAGAGAAATAGGTTTTGATGAATAAGTTGAAGGATCATACTCTTTATCAGTACGTTGACCGATATATTGGTAAGTTACCCCCATATCTAATTTTTCGACTTGCCAATCAAGCTGATATTTCACTTGCTGACGAGCTCGACGATCAAGACGTTGGTGCGTTTCTTTATTTCTTGCATCTATATATTGGTAATTAAAGGTGTGATGGAAAATCCACGTATCCATTTCACCCGTAAATTCGACGCCTTTAATTAAAGCTTCTCCAATATTATAATTTTTCCATCCTTGCTTAGAATCAGCTTCAATTAAATTAGTAATATTATTTCTATATGCAGTCAAACGCCACTCTAAAGGTCCTGTTACGCCTTCAAAGCCCCCCTCCCACTGTTTACTCTTTTCGGGTTGTAAGTTTGGATTACTTCCCCATTCACTATAAAGTTGCATCAGTGTCGGTGCTTTAAATGCTGTACCATAACCACCAATCACACGATAGCCCTCAACGAACTCCCACGCTAAATTAGATTGCCACGTAGTATGCCAATTGTATTCAGAATGATGATCAGAACGTACCGATGCTTCTGCAATCACATTGCCTAACTTTTGCTGTCCAGTTAGATATAAGCCTGTATTATCGAAATGTTCTTTATTAGGAAATCCATTAGAACCTTCTTTAACAGATTGACGTTGCCAATCCACTCCACCACCTACACTGCCATTACCTAATAAAAGGTGATTACCCCACTGCACATTATATTGTTCAGAGTTGGTAAACCGGCTGCCTTTACCATAGCGACCTTGATGTGGATCGTAATCATAGTCTTTGGTGTAGTTATAACTGGTATTTAAAGAAGAAGAGTAGTTATCACGATGAAATTGCATACCTGCATCATAGGTGCGGCTAAACAGTGCGCGAGTATCAACAATAATAGTATTATCGTTATAATCTGGTTCAGCATCATAAGCGGTACGATTATCAAAACCATAAGCCCTTGCAAATAAAGAAACGTTATCATTTATATCGTGATTAACGCCTAACCATAGTGACTTATTCATAAAACCATCACGATCAGGTTGAGGATGCCCGCCTGTATTACCTTTCGCTTCTATATCGTAGCCTTTGGTATAGAGATAACTACCTGCCGCCGTTAGTGTTGTTTTATCACCAATTTTTTGTTTTACAGAGCCATCATATTCTTGATAACCATGAGAACCCATTGTGGCATTGAGTGTTCCTCCTTCTGTTTTTCTTTCTGTGAGGATATTAATCACACCACCAATTGCATCTGAACCATAAACAGAAGAACGAGGCCCTCTTATATATTCAATGCGTTGAACAAGAGAAAGCGGAATTTGGCTAATATCAGAACTACCAGACACATTAGCCTGATTTAAACGTACACCATCCACTAAAATAAGCACGTGGTTTGAATTTGTACCTCTGACAAATATTGAGCTTTGTTGCCCTATTCCACCGTTTTGCCCCACATCAATACCGGGCATTCTGCGTAATACATCAATAACACTATTACTCTGCCAACGATCAATCTGTTCACGTTCAACAACGGTGATAGGTGCTAAAATAGAAGAGTTCGGCTCTTGAAAGCGGTTTGCTGTCACACTTAATGTATCGCTGTTATTCGCAAACGCACTAAAACTCCCCACCATTACACTCAACGCTATATTTGAAATAAGAAAAACTTTTTTATTATTCATGAAAATCTGCATCCAACAGAATAAGTAGCAGGATGCCGCCAAAATTAAATAAAACGCGTATTTAATTTAAGATGCGACAGGTCTTCGGCAGGTCTTCGGACTCTAGGTTAAATAAACAATTTTGTGTATTTAAGATAATGACTTCCCACTGTACTTATTAAGGTACTTTGTAGTGTCTTTTATTATCCTTGATCCTATTACCGCTGCGCGTCAGTTCTGGCTTTGCACCAGATTCCCTTTTCACTCCTATTAGGAGACCGAACAGCTATGCTACGATTTCAACTCCACTGAGTCCAGAAATTGAACATGAAGAATACTGGACATCTTCATGAGGATCTCTACAATTTCGCTCGCTTAACTTTATTACTGCCAAAAAAAGGCGAGATACCATGCAGAATTCATTACCAACGCAAACATATCAGTCTCAACTGAATGAAAAAACACAACGTCTACAAACGATGATGGCTCCTTTTAATGCGCCTGAAGCAGAGGTTTTTTCATCACCAGAACAGCATTATCGTATGCGTGCGGAATTCCGTATCTGGCATGAAGACGATTCTCTCTATCATATTATGTTTGACCAAGAGACTAAGCAGCGTATTCGTGTTGACCAATTTCCGGTTGCTAGCCAGCTTATTAATAAAATGATGGTTGTCTTGTTGGCAGAAATAAAAGATAAACCAACACTCAGAAAGAAACTATTTCAGATTGATTATCTTTCTACGTTGAGTAATAAAATTATTGTCTCTTTGCTGTATCACAAGAAAATTGATGAAACTTGGCAACAAGAAGCACAAGCATTACGCCAGATCTTAATTGCTCAAGGCTTTGATGTGCAGTTAATCGGTCGTGCATATAAAACAAAAATTATGCTCGATAACGATTTTATTGATGAAGTGTTACCTGTCGCAGGTAAAGAGATGATTTATCGCCAAGTTGAAAATAGCTTCACGCAACCTAATGCTCAGGTCAATATTAAAATGTTGGAATGGGCATTAAAGGCAACAGAAAACGCGAAAGGTGATCTGCTTGAGTTGTATTGTGGTAATGGCAACTTTTCATTAGCACTCGCGCGTAATTTCGATCGCGTACTGGCAACAGAAATCGCAAAACCTTCTGTTTATGCCGCGCAATATAATATTGCAATGAACCATATTGATAATGTGAAAATTATTCGCATGTCTGCGGAAGATTTTACACAAGCAATGAATGGGGTAAGAGAATTTAAACGTCTAGAAGGGATTGATTTAAAAGATTACCAATGTGAAACCATTTTTGTCGATCCACCTCGTAGTGGTTTAGATGAGAAAACTGTAGAACTGGTTAAAACTTACCCTAGCATTTTATACATTTCTTGTAACCCAGAAACATTGTGCCAAAATTTAGAAACCCTAACAAAAACACATAAAATCAGCAAATTAGCTTTATTTGATCAATTCCCATATACCCATCATATGGAATGTGGTGTGTTATTAGAAAAAAGATAACTGCTTATTTCTCTTCTTAGAGTAAAAAATCCTTTAATAACGCGAATAAAAACAAAAACACCAGCAAGATAACTTGCTGGTGTCAAAATTTCGCTGTGTTTACAACAAATAGATAAGTACAGACTAGTACTGTTCTGCTTGTGATGCTCTCTCAGCTTCTTCTGCCTGTATACGTAAACGTTGACGATGTTTGAACTGACGATAAATCCATAACGCAACGATAACAATACAAACTGAAGAGAAGAAGTTTGAACCCCATTCAGGGTTAACGGTTCTGGTGTAAGCGTTATAACCGAAGAAGCCTAATAAAAAGAATGAAAAAATCAACTTAGGCATTCCATCAGTCATAGGTTGATTTAAATAGCGCTGATATAAACAGTAAACTGCCAAGATTAAACTGACGAGTGGGAAAACCGACCACGTTTCAATCAACGGGTTAAAAAAACTTGAATATGTACCATGTAAAGCGACACCAATGACTGCGGCAAGTAATAGCGTGCTTTTTTCACAGCGATTTTGTTCCATCATTTGTCTCCTTTCTGATGCGTTTTTTTCTTTATCTCTGGGTTATCTTGTTGAGGTATTTGCGTTTCTTGCTCACGTCGATACCAATAATAGGCACCTTTAGCAATCATTCGCAGCTGTATAACTAATCTTTCTTCTAATTGTTGACGCTTTTCAATATCGATATCCAGTGCTTCTGCGCCTGCACTAAATACAATAGTGACCATTGCTTCAGATTGCATTTCTGTAAAATAACGTGGCATATGACTCTCTTGCTCAAGATAGTCTGCCAGTTCTGCAATAAAATGTTGGATCTCTCGTGCGACTGCGGCACGAAATTCCGCCGAAGTCCCAGAACGCTCACGTAATAATAATCGAAACGCATTAGGATTATTGCCAATGAATTCCATAAAAGTGGCTACTGATGTTCTAATAACGCTACCACCTTTCGCAATACGTTGACGTGCTTGTCGCATCAGTTGGCGTAACATCAATCCACTTTCATCAACCATTGTCAGCCCAAGTTCATCCACATCTTTAAAATGGCGATAAAATGAGGTAGGCGCAATACCTGCCTCTCTAGCGACTTCTCGTAAACTTAAACTGGTAAAACTACGCTCGGCACTGAGTTGGCTAAAAGCTGCTTCAATTAAAGAGCGACGGGTTTTTTCTTTTTGTTTAGCTCTGATGCCAATATTATTACTCACAGAAATCCTGATAATCCTAATTTGGTTTATGCTCAATATATCAAACTTTGTTAAAAAAGCAGTGCGTACAATCATCTCTCAAGACACATTCTCATAAAAACTCAACAAAGTGTGACTAATGCCCTTAATGTCAATTGGGCTATTATTCATTCTAATGTTAATATACCGTTGTCGGTTTGTATAAAACAGGTCTCTTCCTATGCAACATTCTCATTTCGATGCCATTGTTATCGGTTCAGGTCCTGGCGGTGAAGGCGCGGCCATGGGGCTTGTTAAACAAGGAAAACGCGTCGCAGTTATAGAACGTTATAACAAAGTTGGTGGTGGCTGTACGCATTGGGGTACCATTCCCTCCAAAGCCCTACGCCATGCAGTAAGTCGCATTATCGAGTTTAATCAAAACCCACTTTATAGCGACCAATCTCGTCTTATTAACTCCTCTTTTTCTCAAATACTTCGTCAAGCCAGCACCGTGATTAGTCAGCAGACTAAAATGCGTCAAGGTTTTTACGAGCGTAATAATTGTACGATGTATTCGGGTGAAGCCGCATTTATTGACGAACACCGGGTCAGCGTGCGTTATCCTGATGGTACTTGCGATATTCTTTCGGCTGATAACTTTATTATTGCAACAGGCTCTCGCCCTTATTGCCCGCCAGATGTCGATTTTTCTCATTCTCGTATTTATAACAGTGACACTATTCTCGATTTAGAGCATGAGCCTCACCATGTCATTATTTATGGCGCAGGTGTCATTGGTTGTGAATATGCCTCTATCTTTAGAGGATTAAGAGTAAAAGTAGATTTAATCAATACTCGTGATCACCTATTGTCTTTCCTTGATCAAGAGATGTCTGATGCACTTTCTTATCACTTCTGGAATAACGGCATTGTTATTCGTCATAATGAAGAATACGAAAGCATTGAAGGTGTCGATGATGGTGTTATTGTTCACCTAAAATCAGGTAAAAAAGTCAAAGCAGATTGTCTACTTTATGCGAATGGCCGAACAGGAAATACAGACACTCTAGGCTTAGAAAACGTCGGTATTAAAACAGATAGTCGTGGGCTCGTTTCTGTTAATGCCCACTACCAAACCAGTTGTGAACACATTTATGCCGTAGGTGATGTTATTGGTTATCCAAGCCTAGCTTCAGCCGCTTATGATCAAGGCCGAATTGCGGCTTTAGCAATCACAACCGGAAAATCAGAAACACATTTAATTGAAGATATTCCAACGGGGATCTACACCATTCCTGAAATTAGTTCTGTTGGTAAAACAGAGCAACAACTCACTGCAATGAAAATCCCTTATGAAGTGGGTCGAGCTCAATTTAAACATCTGGCAAGAGCACAAATAGCAGGTATGAATGTGGGGAGTTTGAAAATTCTCTTCCACCGTGAAACCAAGCAGATTTTAGGTATTCACTGTTTCGGTGAGCGTGCGGCTGAAATTATTCATATCGGCCAAGCAATTATGGAGCAAAAAGGTGAAGGTAATACTATCGAGTATTTCGTTAATACCACCTTCAACTATCCAACAATGGCAGAAGCCTATCGTGTTGCGGCGCTTAATGGTTTAAACCGCTTATTTTAATGCGTTTTGTTTTTCTGCATAAAATGCGGTCATATGTTCACGGATTGTCTCTGCTAATTGTTCATAACGATTACGCAAAGGCGATCCGGGACGATAAACCAAAATAATAGAACGTGATGGATTTGGATCGGTACATTCTAAGTAACACACTCCATCACGTTTTTGTTCTTGAGGTACGGATAAATCAGGTAATAAGGTTATTCCACTACCAGCAGCGACCATATTACGTAATGTCTCTAAGCTCGTTGCTCTAAAATGAGTATCTTCTTTTGCGCCAGCTTGGAAACAGAACCCTAACGCTTGATCGCGTAAACAGTGTCCATCTTCTAACATTAATAAACGTTGACCCGCTAAGTCACCCATCGGCACAGAGCTACGTTCATGCCATGGATGTCCTTCATAAATCGCTAATTTCATTGGCTCTTCAAATAAAGGCACTTCAATAAACGGTGCACTCTCTTTAACCATTGCTAAAATTGCACAATCGAGTTTTCCACTATCTAATTGAGCTAATAAGCTATGAGTTTGTGCTTCATGAAGGTACATCTCTAACTTAGGGTAGTTTTTATGTAATTCAGGAATGATGTGGGGCAATAAATAAGGGCCAACAGTAGGGATAAGCCCAATATGTAAAGGTCCCGCCATACTTTCGCCTTGCAATGAAGCCATTTCTTGTAGCACTTTTACTTCACGTAAAACAGTTTTCGCTTGATCCACCAGCAATAAGCCTTGTTGGGTAAACAAAACCTTACGGCTCGTTCTTTCAAGTAACATTACACCGAGTTCATCTTCAAGTTTACGAATTTGACCACTTAATGTTGGCTGGCTCACATGGCAAGAATCTGCCGCCCGACGAAAATGTTTATGCTCAGCTAGAGCCACCAGATATTCCAAGTCACGGATATTCATTGCAGATCCCACATTTATTGCTGATAGTTAATGTCTATAGATAATATAGTAACTGATAAATTTTTCTATCAGTCGAATGTTATTCTGTCTCTCTTTTTCGATATTATCGGCAATTTAAAATAAAAAAACAGAGTGAAGTTCACCCTGTTCTTTTTTAATAACAGTAAGTTGTCTTAAATAAACTCTTTTCTTATTTATCTATATTTAAAACTTCTTTGGCTTTTGCTATCGCATAAGCAACCTGTTTTTGGGAAACACCCCCTTTTGCAAGACGTTTATCTAAACATGATTGAAGCGATAAAATATCGTACACATCAATCATAATTTTACTGTTAAACATCTGTAATTCAGAAAGCGGAAGCTCTTCAATCGCTTTACCTTGCTCAAGGGCGCAAACAACCACTTCACCCACAATATGGTGAGCTTCACGAAATGGCACGCCTTTAGCAACAAGATAATCTGCCAGTTCAGTCGCGTTGGCATAACCTTGTTTAGCGGCTTCTTCACAGCGAGGACGACGGATTTGAATGCCATCAAGAACTAATGTTGCCATATGCAAGCAATCAGACCATGTATCAATAGCATCAAATAACCCTTCTTTATCTTCTTGCATATCTTTATTGTAAGCCAAAGGCAAACCTTTTAAGGTCATCATCATGCCCGTTAATGCACCTTGAACACGTCCACATTTCCCACGAATAAGTTCAAGTGCATCTGGATTTTTCTTTTGAGGCATTAATGATGAGCCAGAGGTCACTTTGTCTGATAATTCAATAAAGCCCGCTTCACCACTATTAAAGAAAATAAGATCTTCTGCAAAACGAGATAAATGTACCATCCCAATAGATGCGCAAGATAATAGCTCCAAGACATGATCACGGTCGGATACACTGTCTAAACTATTGTTAGTTGCACTCGCAAAACCTAACCATTCCGCTAATTGTTCACGATCGATACCGTAAGCTGTACCCGCTAATGCACCGCATCCTAGTGGACTGATATCCAAACGTTTCAAAGCATCGGCTAAACGGCTTTCATCTCTAGCTAACATTTCATTGTAGGCTAAACACCAGTGTGCGAATGTTACTGGTTGAGCACGTTGTAAATGGGTATAACCCGGCATCACCGCATTTTGATTTTTTTCTGCGGTAATAACTAACGCTTTTTGTAACTCAACAATCGCTTGGCGAAGATGAATAACTTCTTCTTTACACCATAATTTTAAATCTGTTGCGACCTGATCATTACGACTACGCCCCGTATGTAATTTTTTACCTAAATCACCCACTTTGGCAATGAGCTTACTTTCAACCCAACTATGGATATCTTCTGCATCACTTTGCAAAATAGACTGCGGGTTTGCCGTTACTTCTTCTGATAATTCATTTAAAGCTTGCTCAAGTTGAGCTTGTTCATCTTGTGATAACACACCAACGGTGACTAACGCTTTAGACCAAGCTACTGAGCCAAAGATATCCTGTTGTGCCAGTCGAAAATCAAACCGCAGTGAATCATTGAATTGTTTAAACCGTTGATCAGCTTCCTGACTAAAACGTCCACCCCAGAGTGCCATAATCGCTTCCTGTATCTATTCTGTGTAATAAAAAAGAGTGAGAGTGATGCTTGTTAGCACCACTCTATTGCCTTACGTTATTTTTTGCTCAGTGCACGAATACGTGATGGCAGAGAATATAAACGGATAAAACCTTCAGCATGACTGTGATCGTAAACTTCATCTTCACCAAAGGTTGCAAATTCCTCAGAGTACAGGCTATTTTCTGACTTTTTCTGAATGGCATTCACATGGCCTTTATAAAGCTCTAAAACCACTTCGCCATTCACATCTTGTGCCAGCGATTCTGCAGCCGCTTGTAGTGAAGCACGGATTGGCGTAAACCAACGACCGTCATAAGCCACATACGACATCTCTAAACCCAGTTGTTGACGCCATTTAAACGCATCTCTATCAAGAACAAGTTGCTCAACACCACGCAGGGCTGCCATCATGATAGTGCCCCCTGGAGTTTCATAGCAGCCACGAGATTTCATTCCCACTAAACGGTTTTCAACAATATCAATACGTCCAATACCGTGCTTAACACCTAATGTATTTAATGCATCTAAACACTCAAAAGGTGATTGTGTTTTACCGTTTACCGCGACAACTTCACCCGCTTTAACTGTAACAGTGACTAATTCTGGTGTTTCTGGCGCTTTCTTAGGATCAACAGTCCATGCCCAACAATCTTCATTTGATGCATTCCATGGGCTTTCTAATACACCACCTTCCGTTGAGATATGCCATGCATTTTCATCACGGCTATAAATTTTCTCAAGTGTCGCAGTAGTAGGAATATTACGGACTTTCAGATAATCCAGCAGTGCTTCACGAGAACGTAAATTCCACTCTCTCCAAGGCGCAACCACTTTCAGCTGTGGAGCAAGTGCCGCATAAGTGCTTTCAAAACGAACCTGATCGTTACCTTTACCTGTTGCACCATGAGCAACAGCGTCAGCACCTAATTTTAATGCCAACTCTACTTGAGCTTTAGCAATAACAGGACGTGCCATTGAGGTACCTAATAAGTAGCTACCTTCATATAAAGCACCTGTTTTTAATACAGGGTAAACGTAATCTTTGATAAATTCTTCACGTAAATCGACGATATGACACTCGCAAGCACCTGATGCCAATGCTTTTTGTTCTACACCCACTAAATCATCACGGCTTTGACCGACATCCGCCACAAAAGCGACAACTTCACAGTTATCGTAATGCTCTTTTAACCAAGGAATGATCGCCGAAGTATCTAATCCGCCTGAGTACGCTAGTACGATTTTCTTAATACCTTTAGTCATAGTGATAACCTTCAATTCCCAATTTGTTTAAATTCTGCCAACTATCAAATAGCAATAAGATTTCTAGAGTGATTTTTTAAGCTAAAATACGGGTTCCGACTGCAACACCATTAAACAGTGCCGTCAGTTTTTCAGCATGGCGCCAACTTGCGATTTCAACAGGTCTACCAAGTGTTTTAGCCGCATCTAACGCTGCGTTTACTTTCACTACCATGCCGTCAGTGATGATACCTTGGTCAATTAATGTCTGTGCTTTTTCGGCTGACATCTCTGCAATCTTCTGACCTTTGCCATCTAAAATGCCACTGACATCGGAAAGCAGGACTAAATCAGCGCCTAATGTTTCAGCAATAGCGGTTGCGGCTTGATCAGCATTCACATTCATCAGCTCACCTTTTTCAGTCATACCGATAGAACTAATAATTGGTAGATAGCCCGCACCTAATAATAAATTGAGTAAATCAGGAAAGCCGGGAGTTGCATTTCCTACATGGCCTAACTCTTCATTGATTTGAGTGACTTTTGCTAATTGCCCATCACCCAAAGAAAGTCCCACCCCATTAAGCCCAAACTGAGTTGCCCACGATAACAAGGTCTTATTAGCACTTCCGGCCAGTGCTCCTGTGATGATATCTATCTGATCTGCAGGTGTGACACGCAGGCCTTGCTTTTTCACGACAGGTAATTGCAATTTACCCATCAATTCATCCACCAAACAGCCACCACCATGTACGATGACTAAAGGACGAGAATGCGTTGAGCGATATTGTTGTAATGCGGTGAAAAACCGTGTTAACGCTTCTTCGTTATCAAGAAGCACACCACCCAGTTTGATAATTAATGGTTCCATGAAACTTCCCTACTCATTATTTAAATAAGTGATTCGGTTTCAGCGAAACCAAACCGAATATTCATACATTGCACTGCTTGTGCAGCAGCCCCTTTCAATAAGTTATCTTCAACACCGACTACAATCAGATGTTCACCTTGTTGAGCAAACCCAATATCACAAAATGCAGTTCCTACCACGGCTTTTAATGCAGGTAATCCTTTGTCATAAACACGCACTAATGGCTTGTCTTGATAAGCATCATCAAAGACTTGTCTGACATTCTCTTGTGTCACGCCAGCTTTTAACTTACAGGTGATAGTGGCTAAGATCCCTCTGGCAAAATTGCCTAAGTGAGGGGTAAAAATCACATCAATACCCAGATGTGTTGCAATTTCGGGTTGATGACGATGAGTAAACACGCCATAAGGTTGCAAACTCACCTCACAAAAACTGCTGGTTAAAGAGGCTTTTCTACCTGCACCACTTACACCGCTGGTGGCATTAATGACTGGCCATTGCGCGGTATCTAACAGCCCCGCTTCCACTAAGGGTTTTAATGACAACTGAGAAACTGTTGGATAACAGCCTGGCACAGCAATTAATTGCGCCTGACTGATAATGTCAGCATTCCATTCAGCTAATCCATAAACTGCCTGTGATAACCAATCAGTATTCTTATGTTCAAATCCATAGTATTGTTGATAAAAATGCTTGTTTTGTACTCGATAGGCACCCGATAAGTCGAACACCACACAACCTTGCTCTAAAAAAATCGGGGCAATGTCATGGCTGACTTCATGGGCTGTTGCTAAAAAAACGATATCAATATTTTCAGCCGCTTTCACAACATCAACCATTGGCTCTAAAGGGAGATCCACTAAGCCACGATATTGAGGATGAAGTTCAGAAAAGCACTTTCCTGCATCTGCACTTTGAGCTGATACCATCAGTCTGCTCAAATTCACATGAGGATGCTGCTGAAGATAGGCGGCTAATTCAGCGCCAGTGTAACCACTTGCTCCTACAATCAGAGTATTTAACATGTCATTCTTACCTTGTACTATGAACACAAACCGATTAATGTATTTTTATTCAAAAAAAGTGCATGAATATTGATACTATTATGAAGAAAGGCTGTCAACAGTGAATATTAAATTACCTACATTTATTGAGATTTATCGTCAATTAATTGCAACGCCCTCTATCAGTGCTACAGATGCTAAGAACGATCAAAGCAACGAATCACTGATTAATTTGCTTGCTAATTGGTTGGAAACATTAGGTTTTTCAATTGAAATTCAACCTGTACCTGAAACTCGAGGAAAATTTAACCTTTTAGCAACATTAGGAACAGGCAAAGGCGGGTTATTACTTTGTGGCCACACTGACACAGTGCCGTTTGATGAAGGTCGTTGGACACAAGATCCTTTTACACTGACAGAGAAAGAAAATAAGTTATACGGCTTAGGCACTGCGGATATGAAAGGCTTTTTTGCCTTTATTCTTGATGCATTGCGGGATGTCGATACTAAAACGTTAACTCATCCTCTTTATATTCTTGCTACCGCAGATGAAGAAACCTCTATGGCAGGGGCACGTTATTTTGCCGCTCATACCGCAATCCGCCCTGATTTTGCCATTATTGGCGAACCAACATCCC
The DNA here is from genome assembly GCF_009915125.1 of Proteus sp. G2673. Lineage (NCBI taxonomy): Bacteria > Pseudomonadati > Pseudomonadota > Gammaproteobacteria > Enterobacterales > Morganellaceae > Proteus > Proteus sp. G2673. The sequence goes on along the minus strand of NZ_JAABLT010000014.1, from coordinate 176,535 downwards.
TAAAACCTATTCGTGCTCATAAAGGGCATTTATCGAATGCGATACGCATTACGGGACAATCAGGACATTCTAGCGATCCAGAAAAAGGTGTGAACGCGATTGAGCTAATGCATGAATCCATTACTCACCTGAGTACACTGCGCGATACGCTAAAAACGCGCTATAACAACCCTGCATTTGTAATCCCTTATCCCACCATGAACTTTGGTTATATTAATGGCGGTGATGCAGCAAATCGGATTTGTGCTTGCTGTGAATTACATATGGATATTCGCCCATTACCTGGACTTACATTGCAAGATTTAGATGATTTACTACACGAAACGTTAGCGCCCGTAAAAGCACGTTGGCCGGGGCGTTTAAGTGTTGAAGCGCTACATGATCCTATTCCCGGTTATGAGTGCCCCACCGATCATAAAATGGTCGCCGTAATCGAAAAACTATTAGGTGAGAAAGCGCAAACGGTGAATTACTGTACTGAAGCGCCGTTTATTCAAGATCTCTGCCCTACCTTAGTTTTGGGCCCAGGTTCTATTGAACAAGCCCACCAGCCTGATGAATTTATTGATATGGCATTTATTGAACCAACTCGTGAATTAATGGGGCAACTAATTGAAAACTTCTGTTTAGCAGAGAAAGCGCAATAATAAAAAACCCTATCGTCTTATGTTGATAGGGTTTGATCTATTTATCTACTATTTATACTTTAAATAAAACGATTAACGTAACCAATTGGTTTTGGCTAGTTGAACGATTTCATCGCCACGACCATTAATAATCGCTTTCATCATATACAAACTAAAGCCTTTAGCCTGTTCAAATTTAATTTCAGGAGGCATAGAAAGCTCTTGTTTTGCGGTTACCACATCCACAATTACAGGGCCATCATGTTCAAAGGCTTCTTTAAGTGCATGATCCAGATCTTCACCGTTTTCAACGCGAATACCCTTGATACCAGATGCATTAGCAATAGCAGCAAAATCTGGGTTATGCAAATCTGTGCCATCCGTTAAATAACCACCAGCTTTCATCTCCATCGCCACAAAACCTAATACGCTGTTATTAAAAATAATTACTTTCACTGGCAAATTCATTTGCGCTAACGAGATAAAATCCCCCATTAACATGGTAAATCCACCATCACCACACATTGCCACAACTTGACGTTTTCTATCTAACGATTGTGCACCAATGGCTTGAGCCATCGCATTTGCCATAGAGCCGTGATTAAAAGAGCCCAGTAAACGACGTTTTCCATTCATCCCAACATAACGGGCGGCCCATACTGTTGGTGTTCCGACATCACAGGTAAAAATGGCATCATCATTTGCCAGTTCACTTAATCGGCGTGCCAAGTATTGTGGGTGAATAAGCTCACGCTCACTAGGTTGTGCAAGTGCATCCAGATCTTGCCGTGCTTTGGCATAATGTTTTAAGGAAGCATCAAGATGAGCTGTGTCTGTTTTTTCTTTTAAACGAGGTTGTATCGCATTCAGAGTGGCTTTAATATCGCCAACCATCGCCATATCAACATGACAATGCGAACCAATACTACTTGGATTAATGTCGATTTGGATAATGTTGGCTTTTGATGGATAAAATGCACGATAAGGGAATTGCGTACCTAATAGCACTAACGTATCAGCATTTTCCATCGCATGATAACCCGATGAAAAACCAATTAATCCTGTCATGCCCACGCTATAGGGGTTATTCCACTCAATGTATTCTTTCCCTCGCAATGCATGTACAACAGGCGCTTTTAATGTTTGAGCCAGTTTAATCACTTCATCACGAGCTTGAGCACATCCAGCACCACACATTAAGGTGATATTTTTTCCATTATTCAATGCATCAGATAATTTTTCGATTTCGAAACGATTTGGCATGATGAGTGGAGACTGCAACGGATACCAGTTTTCATGCGCATCTTCTGGAGCTGGTTTTAGTGCAACATCTCCCGGTAAAACAACAACTGAGACCCCTTTTTTTAAAATAGCGGTTCGCATTGCAATAGCAAGCACTTGAGGGATCTGCTCTGGATTTGAGACTAATTCACAATAATGGCTACATTCGCGAAAAAGTTCTTGCGGATGTGTTTCTTGAAAATAATTACTACCAATTTCAGCAGAAGGAATATGTGCAGCAATGGCTAACACAGGAACATGATTACGATGGCAATCAAAAAGCCCATTGATAAGATGTAAATTTCCCGGCCCACAAGAGCCTGCGCAAACCGCTAATTGGCCATTAACTGCCGCCTCTGCTCCTGCAGCAAAAGCAGCAACTTCTTCATGGCGAGTTCCCATCCACTCAATCGTTCCCATCTTTCGCAAACTATCACTTAATCCATTGAGAGAATCTCCTGTCACGCCCCAAATACGTTTTACACCTGCATTATGGAGTACTTTAGCAATATAGGTTGCAACTGTTTGCTTACTCATGGTGATGTTTTTCCTCAGTTTTGGGTGAATTGTGCCTCTCTGCGAGCTACATTTATTTCCTTCCCATATTCTATCTCTCTTCCTCACCAGCTTGCAGAGAAAATAATCTTACTAACTCAAATATAAAGAATAACACCAATCGTTATAATGTCACTGTGAAGATAAGATCCGCCCTTAAAAATACAAAGAATAAAATATCACTTTCAAATACATTCATTAAATTTATAATAACCGCACCAAATAAGAATATATCTCATTAATAACGTATTATTATTTACTAAAGTGTAGACAAAATTTTATTATAGGATTATTTTAATAATTAAAATAATTTTTAATTATTATTTTTCTCATTACATCTTTATTAACAATTAAGCTGACTCATTTCAGCCTTACTCACTGTCTTTATTAAAAAATTTAACTTTCCTCTATTTGTTAATAAATTTATTACCATTGCATTATTTCATGCTCCATGAAAAAGAGGTATGAAATAAACATGACATTGGTCACGCTACCTTTTGCTTTTTGTCCTCTAGAATAAAGCCTGATTATTTTTCAACGGAGATTAACGGATGGACAAAAGTAGAAGTCCGATAAAGGTTTTCTTTATTAGTATTCTGGCAGTCCTTTTCTTAATTTTTATTTCACAATATGTCATTGGTAAAAAAGAAATTAAGATTGGCATTGCGGTAATACCTATTTTACCAATGTTATTTGCTGTAATTATTGGTATGTGTATATCTGCTGGATTTACCCGTAAAAAAATTAAAGTATGGGGTAAATTATTTACAGAAAAAGAAGAAGGCTTCTGCGGTAAAATGGTAGGTTTCAGCCTACTTATTTTAGGTACACAATATGCAGGAATGATTGTTCCTAATATTAAAATGATTTTAAGTGTCGGTATTCCTTTATTTGTTCAGGAACTCGGAAACTTATTACCTGTATTAATTGCAGTTCCATTAGCGATTAAATTTGGATTTGGTCGTCGTGCAATTGGTGCTTGTTCGTCTATTAGCCGTGAACCTTCTATTGCTGTAATTCAAGGTAAATTTGGTACAGGCTCACAAGAATATATTGGCGTATTAGCCATCTATTTATGTGGTTCTGTTATCGGTACTTTGTGGTTTAGCGTATTAGGTAGTATTGCGCCATTAACCGGATTACACCCACTTGCACTTGCTGCAGGCTCTGGCGTGGGTTCTGGTTCCATGTTAAGTGCTGCATCAGGTGCGTTAATTAATGGTCTTGATGAAACATTAGCACAGCAAGTATTAAGTGTTGCCGCTGCATCTAACTTATTATCATCAGCACTTGGCGCACTGTCATTAACCTATTTAGGTTTACCTCTTTCAGAAAAAATTTATAAAATTTTCACCAGAGGCAAAACTGCATGAAAAATATAATTATTGATATGAAATTTGTATTCGTTGCTATTTTACTGGCAATGTTTACTCAGACGTTAACATCAGGGATCGCTCTTTATGCAATGTGGGATAGCTTTATTGCTATGTCATTAGTGGTATTTATTTCACTCGTTGCAAAACATTATTTACCTTCATCTTTACCAACATTTGCTTATGCAACAATTATTGGGATACTTATTTGTTTACCCGAAACACCAGTAAGAGATTTCTTTATTAGTTCTATTGGTAAAGTCTCTTTCTTATCTTGTTGTGTGCCTTTATTAGCATTTGCTGGTTTATCTGTTGGTGGTCAATTAGAAGAACTTAAGAAAATGTCATGGAAAGTTATTCTTATTTTCATGATTGTTTCAACTTGTTGTTTCTTTGGAGCATCAATCGTCGCGCAAATTGGATTTACGATCCAGGGAGTTATCTAATGAATAATATTTATAATGTCAGTGAAAAACTCTTTCAATTAAATGACTTTAGTAAAAAAACACGACAAGACTTGCACAAAATACCTGAGTTATCAGGTGAAGAATATAAGACATCAAAGTATTGCCGTGAATTAATGGAAAGTTTTGGTTATCAAATTAAAACTTTTGATGGGTATACTGGTTTCACAGCAGACTTAATTGTTAATGCTGAATTTCCATTAATTGCTATCCGTGCTGATATGGACGGATTAGAAATGCCAGACTTAACGAATAATGAACATAGTTCAGTTCACCAAGGTTGTGCACATAACTGTGGTCACGATACTCATATGACCATGGCATTAACCAGTGCTAAGTATCTTGCCGAAAATAAAGAAGAGATGAGCGCGAACGTTCGCTTTATTTTCCAAATGGCTGAAGAAGATATGCGTGTACCTGGCGCTGAAAAAATGGTTGAACTCGGTTGCATGGAAGGCGTTGATGAAACTTATGCACTCCATAACGATGCCGCCATTGAAACGGGTTGTGTTCGCTTTAATGATGGTGTGATGTCATCTTATGGCTCTGCATGGACATTAGATGTTTATGGCGTTTCTGCACATGGTTCAACACCACACAAAGGCTTAGATGCCATTCGTGAAGCCACTCGCTTAATTGATTATATGGATTATGTTGTTGCGAAAAAGACAGATCCATTTAGCCCAGCAGTCTTTGGTTGTGGCATGATCAATGGGGGAACAATCCCTAATGCATTAGCTGATCACGTACAAGCTCGCGGTACGATCCGTTCTATGGATGAAAATACCGACCAAGTACTAAAAGCGAGTTTTGATGAAATTGTGGCTCGTAGTACAGCGGGTGGATTTAAAACCACATTAAGCTATAGCGGATACCCTGCAGTTGTCAATCATCCAACTGCACATCAGCATTTATTAGATGCAATGCGTAAATTCTTACCTGAAGAGAATATTGAATCAAACGGTAAGCCAATGACAGGCAGTGAAGACTTTAGCTATATGGTTAATGCCACAAAAGGTAAAGTCGGTGCCATGTTCTTCTTAGGAAGTGGTAATCAAGCGAAAGGTATTAATAATTACCTTCACGCAAATCCTTATTTTGTCGATGATGATTGTTTACTAGTCGGTGCTCAGATTTTTGTTAATATTCTGACTCGTTAAACTCTTATTATTCTGCCTTAAGCCCGTTATTGCCCCCGCAAAAACGGGCTTTTTTTATTCTGACTTCTATTCTGCAACACTATTATTCACATTGACTGAACGTAAATCAGGTAATCCTTGGTAGACCTCTTTACTGTGCCATTGTGTTCCCCACTGTTCTGGCATCTGAATAATATTTTTATCAATGTGAGGAGCATAAAGAGAAATAAACTCATGCATATAATCTTTCATATGGGTATGTTTACTGACACAAATATGGGTGTAACTCGGTTGCACTAAATGATCGATATTAATACATTTTAATGCGTCACCATCTTCAGTCTCATCATAAGAGGCGGTGGCAATAACACCGATACCTAAATGTCGCTTAACATAGTATTTAATAATCTCTGTATCCGTCGCTGTTAATGCTACTTTGGGCTTAAGATTATTTTTATAAAATACCTTGTCTAATTTAGATCCTCTTGTAAAACCAAAAACATAGGTAATCAATGGATACTCTGCCATTTGTTCGATGGTAACCTGCTCATCATCTTTCAATAAGGCAAGAGGATGATCATAAGGAACTAATAAACTACGAGTCCAGCGGTAACAAGGCAATGTAATCAGATCTTCATAAAGGTGCATAGACTCTGTTGCGATAGCAAAATCCACATCGCCGTTTTTAACCATTTCTGCTAATTGAGCTGGTGCGCCTTGATGAAAATGTAGTGAAATATTAGGGTAATAGTGACGAAAATGATCAATCACATTCGGCAATGAATAACGTATTTGAGTGTGTGTTGTCGCAATATGTAAATCGACTTTTTTATTACGATCTTCTTCAGCCACAATGCTTTTGATTCGATCAACTTGCCCAAGAATATCACAAGCAATTTTATGGACTTCTTTACCCATCGGACTTAATGCTAATAAATTATTATTTTTACGCACAAACAGTGACACACTGAGCTCATCTTCTAATATTTTTAGTTGCTTACTGATTGTCGGTTGAGAGGTGTAGAGTTTTTCAGCCGCATTAGTAATGTTGAAATTATTTTTTACGACTTCAACAAAGCTTTTCAGTTGATTAATATTCATAGAGGTACCCGGGTTAATTTGCACAAATGCGCGGTTAATTATTAATTTTTATTCTAAATATGAGCACTAGATAAACTATCTTTAATATTTCTGTCGTGATATCTCGTCATACTATCTTGATTTAATCTTATAATAAGAATAGCGAGATCTATTCTATTATCCACACATTCACTTTAACTATTCGAAAGAATAATAAAGCAAAATAAGGTGTTATTATTTTCTACTTATCTATCAATCTTTGTATTATGCACAATGCTCATATAAATGCGTTAGCCTGAATCAAAAAAACAGAAAAAGGATATAACACACTGTTATTAAAACAAAAAACAAATTTGTTTTTTCATTTATTTTTGCGGAGCTTTCAATTGCCTTAACGCAAATAACCCGTCAATAACGCCATAAGTTTTACAGAAAAGCAGAATTACGTTATGATATTGATCACGTTTTAATACTTAGAGGCTCTGTTTTGTTATATCAAAACAACAAAGAAAACATTCTAATATCTTATTCAATCTCATCTATACTTAATAAATATTCTCTTATCTATTAGCTTAATACCACTATTTAAATTTAAACTTAGTAGAAGTAAGCTGTTTTTTAGTGAATTTTTATTACTCATTCTTCTCGCTAACAAATAGTCACTTCATTTCTTTTAATTAATTGAACAACAAGAAATTACGAATACCTTAATAAAGGTCACTTAATATGAAAATGAAGAAAAAAAGAAACAAACCGCTAAGAATCAATGATATAACTATTATTGATGATAGTAAGCTTAAAAAAGCGATTACGGCGGCAGCATTAGGTAATGCCATGGAATGGTTTGACTTTGGTGTCTATGGCTTCCTTGCATATGTCTTAGGTCAAGTATTCTTCCCTGGCGCATCACCCGGTGTACAGATGATTGCTGCCCTTGCCACATTCTCAGTACCATTCCTTGTAAGACCGTTAGGGGGTGTCGTATTTGGGATGCTTGGGGATAAATTTGGTCGTCAGAAAGTGTTATCTGTTACCATCATCATTATGGCACTCAGTACATTTGCCATCGGTCTTATTCCTGCTTATGAAACTATCGGTATTTGGGCACCAGTCTTATTATTACTCGCTAAATTAGCACAAGGTTTCTCTATTGGTGGTGAATATTCAGGCGCTGCGATTTTCGTTGCTGAATACTCACCCGACCGTAAACGTGGATTTATGGGAAGCTGGTTAGACTTTGGTTCTATTGCTGGTTTTGTTATGGGTGCGGGTGTTGTTGTACTTATCTCGACTATCCTTGGAGAAACAGCATTCCATGAGTGGGGATGGCGTATCCCATTCTTCTTAGCATTACCATTAGGTCTTATTGGTCTATATTTACGCCATGCTTTAGAAGAAACCCCAGCATTCCAACAACACGTCGATGAAATGAATAGCGACGATCGTAAATCTATCCAAGATCCACCTCGTGTTTCATTACGTGAAATTGCATCAAAATATTGGAAAAGCTTAACCGTCTGTGTAGGTTTGGTGATTGCCACTAATGTTACCTACTATATGTTATTAACTTATATGCCGAGTTATTTATCTCATAACTTAAATTATTCGGCAGACCATGGTGTGCTGATCATCATCGCGATTATGATAGGTATGTTGTTTGTACAACCTGTCATTGGGTTATTGAGTGATAAAATTGGCCGTAAACCGTTTGTTATTGGTGGCAGTATTGGTTTGTTTGTCCTTGCTTACCCTGCGTTTATGATGATTAACAGTGATGAAATCGGTTTAATTTTCTTAGGATTATTAATTCTTGCAGTTTTACTCAACTGTTTTACTGGGGTTATGGCATCAATCTTACCAGCTATTTTCCCAACCCATATTCGTTATAGTGCATTAGCAATTGCTTTTAATATTTCAGTATTAATTGCAGGGGCCACACCAACAGCAGCAGCTTGGTTAGTTGAAGCAACCGGTGATTTATATATGCCAGCTTATTATCTGATGATTGTCGCTGTTGTCGGTTTGATAACCGGTATCAAAATGATCGAAACTGCAAATAAACCTTTACGAGGTGCAACACCTGCGGCATCAGATAAATCAGAGGCAAAAGAAATTCTCTCTGAACATTATGATAATATCGAACAACGTGTTGAAGATATTGAAGCAGAAATCGAAGCATTACAGAAAAAACGCCAATCCCTTATCGATCAACATCCTAAGTTAGATTAAGAGAGGTTACATGCACCCGTCCCCTGTTCATTTAGTTTGGTTTCGTCATGATTTAAGAGTGACAGATAACAAGGCACTCTTTCACGCTTGCCAAGATAAACAAGCACAGGTGCATGCTATTTTCACCGTAACGCCTGAACAATGGAAAGCCCATAATATGGCTTTGTCATGTCAGGCGTTTATTCATAATGCGTTGCTGGATCTTTCAACTTCACTAGCAAAACTCAATATTCCACTGACAATAGTAATTAGCGATACTTATTCAAATGCAGCCGATAAAGTGGCTGAGTATTGCCAACAACATCACGTCACTGCGCTTTTTTTCAATCACCAATATGCCCTTAATGAACAACGCCGTGATAAAAAAGTCACTGAGTTACTAAAGAATAAGACAACCGTTTATACTTATCATGACAATGTGTTTATTCCACCAGGTAATGTAGTTACCCAACAAGGAGAGATGTTCAAGGTTTTTACTCCCTTTAGAAATGCATTTTTGCGGCTCTTTGTTTCACAAGATAACGCTTCGTTACCTATCCCAGAGATAAGAACACATCAAAAAGCGGTATCGCCTTTAAAAGCACCACTATTTTCACTTGAAAATACAAGCTCGCTCTCTTTTATCTCTACTGAAGAAGAGGCACTTAAACGCTTAAAACAATTCTGTTACGAAAGCGTGCCACATTATGCAAAATGGCGAGACATCCCTGCTGTTGATGGTACAAGTCGATTATCCCCTTATCTTTCAATTGGATTATTGTCTATTCGCCAATGTTTTAATCGCCTTTACCAAACTGAACCTAATTTCTTAGAAAACAATACATCGGGTGCATTTGTTTGGTTTAATGAACTTATTTGGCGAGAATTTTACCAACACTTAATTGTGGCAAATCCTAATTTATGTAAACACATTGCCTTTCAGCTTTGGACAGAAAAAATCAATTGGCGTAACAACCAAGATGAATTTAATGCTTGGACTCAAGGCTCAACAGGTTTTCCTATTATTGATGCTGCAATGCGACAGCTTAACCAAACAGGTTGGATGCATAACCGCTTACGTATGCTCACAGCAAGTTTTCTTATCAAAGATTTGTTGATTGATTGGCGTTGGGGTGAACGTTATTTTATGTCACAACTCATTGATGGTGATTTTGCATCAAATAATGGGGGTTGGCAGTGGGCTGCATCAACAGGAACGGATGCCGTACCTTATTTTCGAATTTTCAATCCCACAACCCAAGGCCGTAAGTTCGATCCCGATGGCGAATTTATCCGTCATTGGCTTCCTGAGCTAGCCAGTGTGCCGAGCCGATATATTCACACACCTCACGAATGGGCGGCAAAAACCAATAATCCTCTTGATTATCCATTACCGATAGTTGATCACGCCAAAGCACGAATAAGAGCGATTGAGTCTTATGAAAAAGCAAAAAAAGGTAGAATAGCCTCACATAATCTATCAAAAATGAGTTCAATATTGTGAAACCCCCAATAATCTCTGTCATTGTGCCAATGTTTAATGAAGCCTCGCGTATCACGAGATTATTGGATAGTTTAATAACTCAAACTTTTACTGATTTTGAAGTCATTATTATTAATGATGGTTCAACGGATAACAGTGTTGAAGTCACAATGCCGTATTGCCAAAAAGATGCGAGAGTGAAACTTTATCAACAAACTAATCAAGGATTATCCAGCGCAAGAAATACGGGTTTAAAATATGCTCAAGGCGAATGGATAGTTTTTTTTGATAGCGATGATTTTATTAAGCCTGAATTGCTCGCACATTGGTATCAATTAGCCGTTACGCAACACGTTGATGTTTTAATTGGTAATGGCGAAAGGTTCAATCCAAGTGATCTTAAAAAACACCAAAGACCCATTCATCAACGACAGCCTTATCAAAAAGTCATCAAAGGCAGTGAGTGGATCATCCATGCCGTCACTCAACATCAATGGCCACATTTCGTTTGGTTGCAATTAATCCGACATGACTTAATAAAAAAGCACCAACTTCAATTTATTGAGGGGCTTTATCATGAAGATATTCTGTGGACAACGCAATTAGCACTTGTTGTAGAACGAATAGGTTTTGATAACCAACCCCTCTATTATTACTGCGCTAATCCTGACTCTATTACTCGTAAATCCGACCAACAAAAAGAAGCCAAACGAACACAAAGTTATTTGCAGATAATCTTACAGCTATTAAAAGAAGCAGATAAACAATCTGATCAGTTATTAGCAAAAGCACTCCGCCAACAAGCAGTTCGTGAATTGGGTAGTTTTTTTATTCTTTTTCGTAAATGTTGTGATACAGAAAATAGAAAATTAATCGCACAGCAATTTCGTACCCATGCGCTTTTTTCTTCGCTAAATAAAGGCGTAAATAATTGGCATCAGCGCTGGTTTATTTGCCGGGTGTACAGCCTTCTATTTATTGCCTCATTGAAATAAATCAGTATAAAAAAACAGCGCTGTTATTCAGCGCTGTTTTTCTTTTTAAATACTGATGACTCTAGCCTGTATTACGCATACCAGCAGCAATACCTGCAATAGTAACCATTAGTGCTTGTTCAATACGCGGATCAGACTCGCTATGAGTACGAGAGCGCTGTAATAATTCAGCCTGAAGCACATTCAATGGATCAGTATATACATTACGCAATGCAATAGATTCAGCAACCCATGGCAAATCTGCCATTAAGTGTTCATCTTTTGAAATTGCCAAGACACTCTTAATATCATCAGAAAGTTGCTGACGCAATTTTGCGCCTAATGGCCATAAACGTTCATCTACTAAGCGTTGATCATAGTATTCCGCTAACCATAAATCTGCTTTCGCATACACCATTTCTAACATCGCAATACGTGTATTAAAGAACGGCCAGTTCTCACACATATCGTCTAATACCGCTTGTTTTCCGCTATCAATTTCATGTTGTAATGCGGCTCCAGCCCCCAACCAAGCAGGTAACATTAGGCGGTTTTGAGTCCATGCGAAGATCCACGGAATAGCGCGCAACGTTTCAACACCACCGGTAGGACGGCGTTTTGCAGGACGTGAACCTAATGGTAGTTTGCCCAACTCACCTTCTGGGGTTGCTGCTCTAAAATAAGGCACAAAGTCTTCTTCCCCTCGTACATAGTCACGATACATCGCACAAGAAACGTCAGACAAAGAATCCATCACTTCAATCCAAGGGGCTTTGGGCTCTGGTGGTGGCAATAAATTCGCTTCTAAGATTGCACCTGCATAGTGAGCAAGGCTACTGATGGTGACTTGTGGTAACCCAAACTTAAAGCGGATCATTTCGCCTTGTTCCGTCACACGCAGGCCACCTTTCAGGCTTCCCGGTGGTTGAGAAAGTAATGCCGCATGAGCGGGTGCACCGCCACGACCAATCGTACCACCACGTCCATGAAATAGTGTTAATGTCACACCTGATTTTTCACAAAGTTTGATTAATGCATCTTGAGCACGATATTGCGCCCATGATGCCGCCATCACACCCGCATCTTTTGCTGAGTCTGAATAACCAATCATCACCATTTGTTTATCATCGATTAAATCGCGATACCAAGGAATATCAAACAAACGAGTCATCACGCTTTCAGCGTTATTTAAGTCTTCAAGTGTTTCAAATAACGGGGCAACAGGTAATCGGATATCCGCACCCGCTTCTTTCAATAATAGCTTTACAGCTAATACATCAGAAGGCACTTTTGCCATTGAGATGACATAAGAAGCGATAGAGTCTTTAGGTGATTGCGCAATAACACGACAAGTCTCAAAGACTTCTTGTGTTGGGGCACTAGGTTGCCAATTCGTCGGAATAAGAGGACGCTTAGAGTTTAATTCTTCCAATAAGAATGTTTGTTTTTGCTCTTCAGACCAATTCGCGTAATCACCAAGTTCTAAATATTGTGTTAATTCAGAGAGCGCTTCTGTGTGATTAGTACTTTCTTGGCGAATATCAAGCTTAACTAGCTGTAAGCCAAAACAACGGATTCGACGTAATGTATCTAACAGCTGCCCATTAGCGATAATACGCATACCACACTGAGTCAGTGACTGATAACACGCATACAGTGGTTCCCAAAGCTCTGCGTTATCAATTAATAATCCTTCCGGTGGCAAAGATTGTTGGCCTTTAATGCGTTGTTCTAAATAATCACGGGTCACTTGTAAGCGAGTACGCAATTGTTTAGCTATTTCACGATAAGGCTCTGCAACATCAGCACCACCCGCCAATTCACGCAGTTCCGGTGTACTTTCTGTCATCGAAAGTTCCGAAACAAGAACTTGGATATCATTTAAGAATAAATCAGCGGCTTTCCAACGGCTTAATAGCAAAGCGTGGCGTGTGATCTCAGCTGTAACGTTTGGGTTACCATCACGGTCTCCGCCCATCCATGAGGTAAAACGAATAGGAGAAGCTTCTACGGGTAAGTTGTAATCAATGGATTCTTTAAGCTGCTCATTAAATTCACGTAAAAAAGCAGGGACACCTTCCCATAAACTATTTTCAACAACCGCAAAACCCCATTTTGCTTCATCAATTGGTGTTGGGCGAATTTTTCTAATTTCATCAGTATGCCATGATTGGGCCACTAACTGGCGCAGACGGCGCATAATATTAGTACGCTCGTAATCCGCTAAATCATCGTGATCGAGTTGAGATAAACAGGTATTCACTTCAACCAACTTATGAATAAGTGTACGACGTGCAATTTCGGTTGGGTGTGCCGTTAATACCAGCTCAATAGAGATTTGCTCTACGGCTTCTTTTAATTGCTCGTCGGTAAAATTCTTATCTTTTAGTCGAGAGATTAATTTCGCCAATGCCACCGGATTACTCGCAGCTTCACCATGAGGTGAAATGCTATGGTATTGTTCGGCTACATTCGTCAGGTTCAAGAATTGATTGAATGCTCTAGCAACGGGTAATAATTCATCATTAGAGAGATTCTGTAACGTGAGTAACAGCTTTTGTCGCTGCACTTCATTACCTGCTCGTGATGATTTAGATAGTTTTCGAATAGATTCAACCTTATCTAAAATTTCTTCACCAAGTGCTTCTTTTATCGTATCTCCAAGTAGCTTGCCAAGCATACTGACATTGCTACGCATAGCAGAATATTGTTGATTCATGAGACTCCTGACCTTGTCTTTGTGGCGGTAACAACATGCATCTTCCTATCAGAAAAGTCATGTCCTCCCAGTTGTGTAATTAACTTTCATTTCTGATGTGACTTTATTTTGATTTTTGTGATAAGCCACACTGCTTTTTTTACTTAGCCTACTATTCATATCAGAAAATAATCGTTTTGGGGGATTTTTCTGAAATTTAATTACGGCTTTAGTGTTATAAGAATGACTAATATTCACGCTGTTCTAACTCAATTTTATCAAGAATAAGGACATTTTTTCGTTTCTTATCTACTACGAAGAGTTTTTTACTAGAAAGAGGGAGATACGTGAAAATTTATCTGGTGAGAAATTTAGATGATTTTTTTTAATATTGATAAATTGTCTGGTAGATTTTACCATTTTTTAATTTTTCACCCCCATGTGTTATAACGAATTACTCTATCTCATACCTTATTTTTCCTATCTTTTTTTACTCACTCTGTCAGATTAAGACTTTTATTACCAAATAGGTCGATGCTTTATTTCGTTTTCTCTTTATGATCATTGTCAATAAAGCAAACCATCGTTGTTCAAAATAAAATCAATGTAAATATCTAGAACACTTAGATCACTATTTCCGTTATCAGACAGGGGAAGCCGATGACAAATGAATTAATTAATGCTTTTTCTATCATAAAATCTAAAAAATGGGTCGATTTAACACATAGTTTTGATAAAGATTCACCCCATTTTTTTATGTTCGATCCCGCTAACTTCAAAACTCTTTTTGACTATCAAGATGGTTTTTTCGCGCAACAATTTACCTTTCCGGGTCAATACGGTACACATATTGATGCCCCTTGCCACTTTGTGCCTAATACTCGTTATTTGCATGAACTAGAACTTAAAGAGTTAGTGTTGCCTTTGATAGTTATTGACCAATCTGAACGTGCAAATATTGATGCGAATTTTTCATTTTCTAAAGATGATATTCTTGAGTTTGAAGAAAAATACGGTGAAATTGAAGCAGGTACTTTTGTTGCTTTACGCACAGATTGGAGCAAACGTTGGCCATCACAAGAAGCGATGGATAATAAAAATGAGGAAGGCCAGAATCAAATTCCTGGCTGGGGTCTTGATGCATTAAAATTCTTATTTGAAGAGCGAAAAGTTAAAGCCATCGGCCATGAAACCTTTGATACAGATCCAGCAAAAGAATTTCATAAAAATAATGCGTTATTAGGTGAATATTATATTTTGGAGCAAGACACTTATCAGATTGAGCTAATGACTAATTTAGATCAATTACCAACACGTGGAGCCGTTATTTTTAATATCGTAGCTAAACCTAATAATGCCAGTGGCTTTCCTGTGCGGTCTTTTGCTATTTTACCTTAAGATTTTACGATAAAAATAAAGCGCTGGTATTCAGCGCTTTACGTTAATTAAAACATATTCATTTTTTCAATGAATCGACTTTCTTTTCAACATCTTCTTTTAGCTCAGACGTCTTATGTTTCACATCATGAGCGGTTTCTGATATTTTCTCTTCTGCTCGATGTTTTACCTCCGTCGCTTTGTCTTTTAATTGATCTATCTGTTTTTCGATCTTTGACATTTATGACTCCTTTGTGACTAGAGATAGCTTAAGTATAGCCCAATTTTAAAATAAGCAAGTGTCATAGCTCACTCTTTTCATCTACTCGGCTAAGTTTATCTTTGCTTTTACTTCGCTTTGAAATTTTTTCTAAATAACCCATGACAAATGCAGATAAAACGAAGGTTAGGTGCAACACGACATACCATAATAATTTATTATCAGGGATATTCTTTAAATCCATAAAAACCCCCAATAAATGAATAGATGAAATTGCAACAATAGAGGCTGCTACTTTATTTTTTAGGGACTCAGCATCCATTTTCCCTAGCCAAGAAAGCTCCTTTTGATCCCTTTCAATTTCCATATTAGAAATAAAATTCTCATACCCTGAGAAAATGACCATAATCAATAATCCACCCACTAGCGCTAAATCAATTAAAGATAATAAATGTAAAACAAGCGTAGCCTCGGATAAGGAAAGAATATTAGGCAAGATTTCATACATTGACTGAAAAAATTTAATCGTTAGTGCCAATAGCCCTAATGACAAACCAATATAGACAGGTGCAAATAGCCAACGAGAGCGATACATCCATTTTTCTACAACTTTGTTCATAATTCCTCTCTATCTACGCAAGAATAAAAACTTCCTTGAGTATAGAGGAGAAAAAAATACACAGAAAACTATCAGCAATAAAAATTACTGATAGTTTCTTATTAAGAATGAAAATATCGTTTTACAATAACTGAGAAAGGCGATTTAAATCTGACTGAATTGCGCCAGCGGTCACATCTCTTCCTGCTCCCGGTCCTCTTATGACCAGTGGGTTATCACGATACCAACGACTTTCAATCGCAAACAAATTATCTCCGGGTAACAATGATGCCAGTGGATGATCTTTTCTTACTGCTTCCACACCCACTTTGGCTTTTCCATTGGCATCAAAACGCGCGATATACCGCAATACCATATCCATTTCATTTGCAGCAGCTAATCGCTGTGCCATCTGCTCATTGATCAACGCGCTGTTATCAAAGAACGCTTCTAGCGAACCCGTTTCAGCTTGTACAGGCACTAAAGATTCAACTCGTACTTGTTCAGGCTCGATGTCATAACCCGCTTCACGAGCAAGAATAACCAGCTTACGCATGACATCTTGTCCTGATAAATCAATTCGCGGATCAGGCTCTGTTAACCCTTGTTGCCATGCTTGTTCTACCAATTCACTAAACGGTACAGAGCCATCAAATTGTAAGAATAACCACGATAATGTACCTGAGAAAATACCACTAATTGATAAAATGGAATCACCACTTTCACGTAAATCGCGCACAGTATGGTTAATCGGTAAACCGGCGCCTACAGTGGCATTATATAACCAGTGACGACCAGTTTTAGAGAAAGCGTCTCGTGTGGTGCGATAGCGTAAACTTGATGCAGAGCCTGCAATTTTATTAGCGCTAATAACATGAAAACCATAGCTGGCAAAATCTTCATAAGATGCAGCAAGGGACTCATTGGCTGTAATATCAACAACCACTAAATCATCATAAGGGTGTGCTCTCATCCAAAGATAAAGTGATTCTTCAGTATGTTCTGTTGCTTCATCATCAAAGAAAGCCAAAGCACGACTAGGATCAATCCCTTGATAATCAAGTAAACTACGGCGACTATCAACGACACCTGCAAGAATAAACTCGAAATCACTACGTGCGGATAACGGCTCTTGTTCACGAGCAAACAATTCTAACCAACGAGAGCCAATATTCCCTTTACCAAACAGCACTAAGCCAATTTGTTTTTCAGCTCTAAATAATGTTTGATGCAAACCTTGTAATAGATGCTCAGTATAATTGCGCAATACAGCGACTAAGCTGATGTTATCTTCAGCATGCCAAATAAATTCAACCGGTTGATCTTTAAGTTGCTGATAAAAACGATGGCAATGCAATGGATTTTTACACACACCTGCACCCACTAACGCCACTAAAGAGAACCCTTCTCGTAAATGTAATTTCCCCGGCAAAACGGCATCTTGTAATACATCTAAAGCACTGTTAGCCACTTCACTGGTATAACAAAGTTGTAAAAGTTGGCTATCTTTATCCACGCCAGTTGCTAAAGGACGGATTTGCGCACGCTTAAGTAATTCATCAACTTCTTTTGCTACTTGCTCAAAGTTTTGATGGGATGAGAGTTGTAGTTCAATTAAACAAACATCGTCATGGCTTGTGACTATCTTCGCACCCGTTCCTGATGCTAAGACACGTTCTATGCGAGTAGACCCCTGCTCTGGTTGATAACTACAACGAAGTTGCAAATCAATGTTACTACCTGATACGGGTTGCAATGTACGTGTATGTAACACGGGGGCGGCTAAACGCGCCAATTCACTGGCTTCATCTAAGCGTAATAGAGGTAATAAGCAGGCATCTTTAACTTTACGTGGGTCAGCGCTGTATACCCCCGCAACATCACTCCAAATTGTGACTTTACCGACATCAGCTAAAGCACCCACTTGTGTAGCAGAGTAGTCACTACCGTTACGACCCAATAAAACCGTTTCACCTTGTTGGTTACGACTAATAAAACCAGTGACGACAAAACGGCTTTCAGGATATTTAGCTAATAGTGATTGTAATAATGGCCGAGATAACGCTTCGTTCACTTGAGGTTGTGCGGCTCTTTCAGCACACAAAAATTCACGCGCATCTAACCACACACTAGATAATCCTTGCTCTGTAAGCAAACTTGCCATTAATCTTGCAGACCAGATTTCGCCGTGGCCGACAACTTCAGCATAAGTTGCATCTGTAATAGGTTTATCAAGCAAATAACTCAAACGTTCGAGATCAGCAATAAAGGCTTGAGAGAGAAGTTCTGCATTCTCTTTTGAAAGAAGTCCTTCAATTAATGATAATTGGTAACGTCGTAATGTTTGCTGAACTTGATGCGCTGAAATACGATCATTCTGACTCAGCTTGAGCCAGCTAATTAGCTGATTAGTTGTTGAACCTGCTGCTGAAACCACCATAAGATCATTAGGTTGGCTATAGTTCGTCATGATATTCACGACACGTTGATAACATTTTATGTCCGCAAGACTGCTACCACCGAATTTATGTAACTGACGGCAAATCGGCTCCGCCTGTTGTGTAATCGCCACTACGCTCATGATCCATGGTTACCTTTTAGTTGCTGCATCAAACGCACTTTGCAAATCGTTGATTAAATCCTGACTATCTTCAATACCCACCGAGATACGAAGTAATGAGGGACTTATCCCTGCTGTGTTTTTCGCTTCTTCTGACATACCTGCATGTGTCATGGTGGCTGGGTGACAAATTAAGGTCTCTACCCCACCTAAAGATTCTGCCAGTGTAAAGAGTGTTAATTGAGATAAAAAGTGTTTAATCACATCCAATCCCCCTTTTAACTCAAAACTTAACATCGCACCGAAACCTTGCTGCTGTTTTTTTGCTATTTGATGACCTGCATGATTTTCCAGTGCGGGGTAATATATTTTCTCGACTAAAGGTTGTGTCTGTAAAAATGCCACTAATGCCTGTGCATTTTCTTGTTGAAGTCGAATTCGAGGCACTAATGTTCTTATGCCACGTAATAATAAATAGCTATCAAATGCGCCAGAAGTGACACCAATATTATTCGCCCACCAGCTTAGCTCCTCAAGTTGTTTCTGACACTGACAGATAACAACACCTGCCACAATATCAGAATGCCCGTTAAGGTATTTTGTACAGGAATGCACAACGATATCTGCACCTAATGTTAACGGTTTTTGCAAAACAGGGCTCATAAAGGTGTTATCCGCCACCACTAAAGCCCCTTGTTGATGAGCCAATTCACTGATCTTTTGAATATCCGTTATTCTCAGTAATGGGTTGCTAGGTGTCTCAATAAAAACAATTTTAGGCTTGTGAGCTAAAGCTTGTTGTAATGCAACATCATCATTTTGGTCAACAAAAATGACACGATAAGCGCCACGTTCTTGTTGGCTGTTAAAAAGGCGATAACTTCCCCCATAACAATCATGAGGCGCAACAATGACGTCGCCAGGTTTTAGAAAAACCGTACAAATTAAATGAATAGCTGACATTCCACTGCTAGTGACAACTGCACCCACTCCACCTTCTAGTTCGGCTAATGTCTTTTGCACCATATCTCGAGTTGGATTACCTCGGCGAGAATAATCATGTTCGCGAGGCTGATTAAACTCTAAAAAATTATAGGTACTAGAAAGATAGATAGGCGGTACGACACAACCAAATTGAGTGTCTTCATTTAGCCCATTATGGATAGCAATTGTTGCTGTTTTCTTCGTCATACAGGCACCTTGTCACAGCGATAAGTGGGAAAGTCGACAACAGCATATCTAATTAGACACCAAGACGTCAACACATCTAGACATCTAAACTCCTTTACGGATAGATTAAGTAATGAAATAATAGCCAAATTAAGGATATCACCAGTGACTATCACTTTTTCTCTCACCTTCAGTCAGAAGAGTCGGTGGTTTTAGAAAAGTCATGATAAACTGGTATCGCCCATCAGAATGAGGGTTAACCCTATTCTGACTTCAACTAAATGAATATTAATAAAGGTAATCCATGGCTGAATGGAACGGTGAATATATCAGCCCTTACGCTGAGCATGGCAAAAAGAGTGAGCAAGTTAAGAAAATCACAGTTTCAATTCCGTTGAAAGTGTTGAAAATTTTGACCGATGAACGCACTCGCCGTCAGGTTAATAACCTAAAACATGCAACCAATAGTGAATTATTGTGTGAAGCATTTTTGCACGCATTTACCGGACAGCCTCTGCCAAATGATGAAGACTTACGTAAAGAACGTAACGATGAAATCCCTGAAGAGGCAAAAGAAATAATGCGCCAGCGCGGGGTTGATCCCGATACTTGGGAGTATTAATCAGCGCCAGTTTTTGATTTATTGCTTGATTAACACGAACAAAAAAGCCCAAAGCAAAAACTTTGGGCTTTTTTTCAATTCCGAACTGTCTGCAAGATGCCAGACTAGGCTGACATCTTGTGACAACAAATATCTTATTTGCTGCCTGGAATTTTGAAGCGTTTGTTGAACAGATCAACACGACCACCAGTTGCAACATCACGTTGTTTACCAGTATAGAATGGGTGGCATTTGTCACAAACGTCCAGATTCAGGTTATGACCCGCAGTGGAGTTGATTTTCATAACGTTACCGCAAGAACAAGATGCAGTAATTTCTTCGTATTTAGGATGGATATCTTTTTGCATGGAAAACCTCTACTAAGGCCGTGTCGCCATTCAGCCCACAGCCGAACACCACACGTCGTGTTGATTGAAATTAAGTGTTTGGTAATTTATCTACCAAAGGGGGCGGATCATACAGAATATCGACTAAACGCGCAATGAAATCTGCACACTTTTTGTGATATTCTTAAAGACACCTTTTCGCTAAAACTCTCGGAAACCCTGATATGACCATAGTTCAGGTGATTTTACCTGTACCACTATTTTCCTCTTTTGATTATCTGTTACCAGAAGGGATGGATGCACCTGTTATCGGTAGTCGGGTGATCGTGCCTTTTGGTAATAAACGTCGCTCTCTTGGTATTGTCAAAGGGCTCAGCACACACAGTGAGTTTCCTATCGAAAAGCTAAAGCCTATTGATGAGCTCCTTGATAGCGAAACGCTCTTTCCTGGTGTTTTGTGGGATATGTTAAATTGGGCATCGGCGTATTACCACTATCCGTTAGGGGAAGTGTTATTTCACGCCATGCCAATTTTGTTACGACAAGGAAAACCCGCAGAATTCACACCACTATGGCAATGGTACGCCACTGAAGAGGGACTTAATCTTGACCTCAATAGTTTAAAAGGTGCAAAAAAACAGCAACAAGCATTAGCGGCGCTTCGCCGTACACCATTATATCGCCATCAACTTGATGAATTTGAGATCACCGCAGCAACACTCAACAACTTAAAAAAGAAAGCCTTTGCAGATCTCCGTCCTATTCAACCTGCTCCTATACACTGGCACAATGATCTTACTGTTCAAGGCGAACGGTTTAAATTAAATACTGAACAAGCTATTGCCGTAGGTGCGATCACTGCACAGGCCAATCAATTCTCACCTTGGTTATTATTGGGCATTACAGGTTCAGGTAAAACAGAAGTTTATTTAAGTGTATTAGAAAAAATTCTCGCGGAAGGTAAACAAGCATTGATTCTCGTGCCTGAGATTGGCTTAACACCTCAAACCATTCGTCGTTTTAAGGCGCGCTTTAATGCGCCTGTTGATGTGCTTCATTCAGGATTAAATGATACTGAACGCTTAGCCGTTTGGTTACGAGCAAAACGCGGTGATAATGCCATTATTATTGGTACACGATCAGCGCTCCTCACCCCTTTCCAGCATCTTGGTATTATCATTATCGATGAAGAGCATGATGGATCTTATAAACAACAAGATGGTTGGCGTTACCATGCACGTGACCTCGCTGTTTTCCGTGCAAAACAAGAAAATATTCCTATCGTGATGGGAACCGCAACGCCATCAATTGAAACCAGTTTTAATGTTGAGCAAAAAAAATATCAACAACTCACTCTAACTCAACGTGCAGGCAATGCAAAACCTGCAACCGAGCATTTAATTGATTTAAAAGGCCAACCACTCACAACAGGGTTGTCTCCAATTCTTATTAAAGCAATCAAAGAGCACCTTAATGCGGGTAACCAAGTTATGCTCTTCTTAAATCGCCGAGGATTTTCGCCCGCATTGTTATGTCATGAATGTGGTTGGATAGCAGAATGCCCCCGCTGTGATCACTATTATACGATCCATCAAAAACATGGCATGTTACGTTGCCATCAATGTGATAGTCAGCGACGAATTCCAGCACAATGCCCACAATGTGGCTCAACAAATTTAATACCCGTAGGATTAGGAACAGAGCAACTTGAGCAAGGGATTGGTGAATTATTTCCTGATACACCAATAACGCGAATTGATAAAGATACAACAAGCCGCAAAGGCGCTTTAGAACAACAACTGGAAGATATTTATCAAGGTGGCTCACGTATTCTTATTGGTACACAGATGTTAGCCAAAGGGCATCACTTCCCTGATGTCACCTTAGTGGCTTTACTGGATGTTGATGGCGCGCTGTTCTCCAGTGATTTCCGTGCGGCCGAACGCTTTGCCCAGCTTTATACACAAGTATCAGGCCGTGCAGGCCGAGCAGGTAAGCAAGGCGCGGTATATTTACAAACTCACCAGCCAGATCACCCTCTGCTGCTGACACTATTAGAAAAAGGTTATGACGCTTTCACGAAAGAAGCTTTACAGGAGCGACAAGCCACTTTTTTACCGCCTTATTCTAGTCATATTATGATCCGCTCTGAAGATCACAATAATCAACGTGCCCCCCAGTTCTTGCGACAGCTTAAGCAGTTTTTTGAACAACACCCAATGCGAGATACTAATTTATGGGTAATGGGGCCTGTTCCGGCAATTCAAGCTAAACGAGGTGGAAATTATCGTTGGCAATTATTGCTCCAACATCCTTCGCGGAGTTATTTACAAAAATTAATGTCTGTCACTTACCCTCAGATTGTCACCTTACCTGAGAGTAAAAAAGTGAAATGGAATATTGATGTTGACCCAACAGATTGTTAAGGATCTTCTCTACCAAACTTGACTATATTTTAGCCAGCGTTATGTTAAGGATACAATTCCGCTTGAATACTCGTTACAATCAAAGACTATTTATCAATTTTGCGAACTACCTCATAAAAACGATTGGTATCACACTTTTTATGCAAACTAGGTAACAGTATCTATTTAAAAAGTGGGTAGAATAACAATTTAGAATATTTCTTGAATTAAAAACCGTCGATAAAATCCTTTTTTAAATATTGGCGGTTTTTTTGCAATAAAAAAGCAATCGTTTAACTAAACCATCCAAAAGGGAGGTATGGGGTTTGCAACAAAATAATAAAGATAATACGCAAGCAACAATGAAAGATGTTGCCCTTGCAGCCGGCGTGTCCACAGCAACTGT
This sequence comes from Proteus sp. G2673, assembly GCF_009915125.1. Classification (NCBI taxonomy): domain Bacteria; kingdom Pseudomonadati; phylum Pseudomonadota; class Gammaproteobacteria; order Enterobacterales; family Morganellaceae; genus Proteus; species Proteus sp. G2673. The sequence continues at coordinate 152,970 of NZ_JAABLT010000014.1, read as the reverse complement.
GTCACGTACATTAATGAATCCGGAAAAAGTATCCTCACAAACCCGTCAGAAAGTTGAACAGGCTGTTCTTGATGTCGGCTATTATCCACATAACCTGTCAAAAAACCTTAAACGTAACGAGTCAAAAACGATCCTAGTGATCGTCCCTAACATCAGCGATCCCTTTTTTACTGATGTTGTGTGTGGCATTGAAGAAACCGCTGCACAACATGGTTATCTCGTGTTAATTGGTGATTGTAAACATCAGCAAAAACATGAAAATGCCTTTATTAATCTTATTATCACCAAACAAATTGACGGCATGTTACTTCTTGGCTCACACATCCCTTTTGATGTTTCCAAAGAAGAGCAGAAAAATTTACCGCCGATGATCATGGCAAATGAGTTTGCACCTGAACTTGAATTACCGACTGTTCATATCGATAATCTGACAGCCTCTTTTAGAGCAACACACTATTTACAGCAAATGGGGCATAAGCGTATTGCTTGTATTACAGGCCCTGAAGATATGCCTTTATGTCGTTATCGCTTGCAAGGCTATATTCAAGCCATGCGTAGAACAGGCGTACCCTTACGTGAAGATTATATTATTCGTGGTGATTTTACCCATGAAAGCGGTGCAGAAAGTCTGAAAAAGTTAATTTCATTGCCTGAGCCACCCACTGCTGTGTTCTGTCATAGTGATATAATGGCAATTGGCGTTATGTGGCAGGCAAAAAAATTAGGATTAGAGCTTCCTAAAGATCTCTCTGTTATTGGTTTTGATAATCTGGATATCACACGTTATAGCGAACCTGCTCTGACAACAATGGAACAACCTCGTTATCAAATAGGACGTGAATCGATGTTGTTATTACTCGACCAACTACAAGGTAGACCTGTTGCACCTGGCTCTCGCTTATTAGATTGTGAGCTAATTATAAGAGACAGTGTCTGTCGGCTTAAAAGCTAGGCAAAACACACTATGTTAAGTAACATATCGTTTGTGATACCTATTCCTTTAATTATCAGCGAATCGAACTGTGGCACAACGAGACTATGTGGGACGAGGGCAGACATCTGCTCGTCGTAAAAAAACAACGAAAAGTAAGAGCAAAAAGGCTGCTAAAGGGCTGCCTTTAACAACGCTTATCGCGGCAATCGCTATTGTGGCGCTGTTTATCGGCGGCCTCTATTTTATTACACATAATAAAAAAGAAGCCGTAGAAACAACGCCAACTATCACTGGGCAACATCCAGCGAATAGCCTACCGCCAAAACCGCAAGAGCGTTGGCAATATATTAAAGAATTGGAAAATCGTCAGGTGGGTACACCTTTACAGCCTGAATTTCCTTCATCAGGTAGCCAGATTAATCCGAAAGCAACACTTTCGCCTGAACAATTGCGTTTTTTACAACAAATTGAAGCGGATAAACGCCAACCCGCCCTTCAACTGCCAGAAGTGCCTTATAATGGTGAAGTCCCGCGCTCACAAGTGGTTGTAACACCACCAGCAACAACAACGCCTTCTGTTTCACAACAGCCAGCACAAACTCAACAACCGCAAGCACCTGCGATTGTTACAACGCCTAAACCAACGGTGACTGAAACAAAATTTTTAGTGCAATGTGGCTCATTTAAAAATACCGAACAAGCTGAATCTGTGAGAGCAACGCTAGCTTTTTCTGGTGTTGAAAGCCGAGTAACGAAAGGCAATGATGGCTGGATCCGCGTATTATCAGGCCCTTACAGTAAAGAACAAGCCAACTCCGTGAGTAAACAAGCGGCTGGAGCGGGTGTATCAGGTTGTATTCTTCGCTCTTCTGGGGGTTGAAAAATAAATTATCTCCCCCACCTATAATTCTAATTCACACAACGGGTCGTACTTTATCTTAGATAAAAGCACTTCCCGTCCCATTTTTTTATTGATTAAACCAGGGGCTGACTCATGACTACAATCGTAAGTGTTCGCCGTAAGGGCCAAGTTGTAATCGGTGGTGATGGACAGGCGACGATGGGTAATACCGTCATGAAAGGCAATGTTCGCAAAGTACGCCGTCTTTATAACGACAAAGTCATTGCGGGATTTGCTGGCGGCACTGCTGATGCTTTTACTCTTTTTGAACTGTTTGAACGCAAATTAGAACTTCACCAAGGGCATTTAACTAAAGCTGCGGTAGAACTTGCTAAAGATTGGCGTACAGACAGAATGCTACGCAAATTAGAAGCGTTGCTTGCTGTTGCAGATGAAAATACATCGCTTATCATCACGGGTAATGGTGATGTGGTTCAACCAGAAAACGATTTAATTGCTATCGGTTCTGGTGGCCCTTATGCACAAGCAGCGGCTAGAGCTATGCTAGAAAATACCGAACTTTCTGCACGCGAAATCGCTGAAAAAGCGCTGAGCATCGCTGGAGATATCTGTATTTATACTAACCACAATGTTAACTTTGAAGAACTCTCTTCAAAAGAGTAAGGATTTGAGAGCATGTCTGAAATGACTCCTCGCGAAATTGCCAGCGAACTCGATAGATTTATTATTGGTCAAGATAAAGCGAAACGTGCGGTGGCAATTGCCCTACGTAACCGCTGGCGTCGTATGCAACTTGATGAAGCGTTGCGTCACGAAGTAACACCTAAAAATATTCTGATGATTGGACCTACTGGTGTAGGTAAAACTGAAATTGCACGCCGTTTAGCAAAATTGGCCAATGCGCCTTTCATCAAAGTTGAAGCAACCAAATTCACCGAAGTGGGTTATGTGGGTAAAGAAGTTGATTCAATTATCCGTGATTTAACCGACTCTGCAGTCAAAATGGTGCGTAGCCAAGCTATCGATAAAAATCGTTTCCGTGCTGAAGAAATGGCTGAAGAACGTATCCTCGATGTACTTATTCCACCAGCAAAAAATAACTGGGGCGTAGCAGAACAAGCATCAGAACCTTCAGCAGCACGTCAATCTTTCCGTAAAAAATTACGCGAAGGCCAATTAGACGATAAAGAAATTGAAATTGAATTATCTGCAACACCAATGGGTGTTGAAATCATGGCTCCTCCAGGAATGGAAGAGATGACTAATCAATTACAATCTATGTTCCAAAATTTAGCAGGTCAGAAACAAAAAGCACGCAAGATGAAAATCAAAGATGCGTTTAAGCTGATTGTTGAAGAAGAAGCAGCTAAATTAGTTAACCCTGAAGAGCTTAAACAACAAGCGATTGATGCGGTAGAACAACACGGTATTGTCTTTATTGATGAAGTAGACAAAATCTGTAAACGTGGTGGACAAAGTTCTGGCCCTGACGTTTCTCGTGAAGGCGTACAACGTGACCTCTTACCATTGGTTGAAGGTTGTACAGTTTCAACAAAACACGGTATGGTAAAAACAGACCATATTCTGTTTATTGCATCAGGTGCTTTCCAAGTTTCCAGTCCTTCTGATTTAATTCCTGAGTTGCAAGGACGTCTGCCAATTCGTGTCGAACTTCAAGCGCTGACAGCAGAAGATTTTGAGCGTATTCTAACTGAACCTAATGCATCGTTAACAAAACAGTATGAAGCATTAATGGCAACCGAAGGGGTGTCTATTAGCTTCACCGAAGACGGTATTCGCAAAATTGCTGAATCAGCATGGCGTGTAAATGAAACCACTGAAAATATTGGTGCTCGTCGTTTACATACTGTTTTAGAACGTTTGATGGAAGAAATTTCCTACGATGCGAGTGAACGTCAAGGTCAATCAATATTGATTGATGCAGAATATGTAAAACAGCATCTGGATGAGCTTGTCGCAGATGAAGATCTGAGTCGATTTATTTTATAATCAACTTGTGCGATCCTTATCAGCAATATTTACGTGGGAGGCTTGCCTCCCATTCTTATTTTTATAATAACAACGAACATGAGTATCGAATTTCAGCATGAGCTCTCTAAATTCCACTAGCCGGACTCAAGCCTGGCTTGAAAGTTTACGACCCAAAACACTGCCTTTAGGGTTAATTGCCATTGTGACTGGCTCCGCATTAGCGTATTGGATGGGGCATTTTGAGCTACCTATTGCACTGCTTGCTATTTTGACAGCAGGAACGTTACAGATCCTATCAAACCTTGCTAATGACTACGGTGATGCCGTAAAAGGAACGGATACTGAAGAGCGTTTAGGGCCACTTCGTGGAATGCAAAAAGGCATAATAACAGCCGCTCAAATGAAAAAAGCGCTGATTTTAAATGTTATTATTTCCTGTATCTGTGGTATTGCACTGATTATTGTCGCCTGTAAAAAGCCTGAAGACGCTATTGGCTTCTTAGTGATGGGTTTACTCGCTATTGTTGCTGCAATTACTTATACCGTGGGTAAGCGCCCTTATGGTTATATGGGGCTAGGTGATATCTCTGTTTTAATTTTCTTTGGCTGGTTGAGTGTCATCGGAACTTATTACTTACAATCTAACACCTTTGATATTGTTACCCTACTTCCTGCTACGGCCTGTGGTTTACTTTCTGTCGCTGTTCTAAACATTAATAATATGCGCGATTTAGAAAGTGATATTCAGGCAGGTAAAAATACATTAGCGGTTCGCTTAGGCCCTGCTGGCTCTCGGACTTACCATACCTGTGTTATTTTTCTCTCTATTGCCTGCTTAATTATCTTTACTCTACTCTATATGCATCGCTGGACCGCGTGGTTATTTTTACTCGCCACCCCGATGCTTTTACTGCATATCAAACGTGTAAACGCTGATCACTCCGGCGAAGGGATGCGTCCTCTACTCGAACACATGGTAAAAGCAGCACTGCTAACTAACGTTCTTTTCTCTTTAGGTTTAGTTTTAGAATAATTTCACTCGATTGTTGATTTGACTCACTGAAATTTCAGTGAGTCTTTTGCCAACCACCCCTGTTAAGGGATATACTGGCCTTTCCTGTGGCAACCTGACGTAATCTCCTATGAAATATGATACTTCTGAACTCTGTGATATCTATCAAGAAGATATCAATGTCGTAGAACCGCTTTTCTCAAACTTTGGTGGTCAAAGTGCCTTTAACGGTCAAATCATCACCGTTAAATGCTTTGAAGATAATGGCCTGCTTTATGATTTACTCGAAGAAAATGGTAAAGGCCGCATTCTTTTGGTCGATGGCGGTGGCTCTGTACGTAAAGCCTTAGTTGATGCTGAACTCGCGCAACTTGCTGTTTCTAATGAATGGGAAGGCATTGTTGTTTACGGTGCAGTACGTCAAGTTGATGCATTATCAGAGCTTGATTTAGGTATTCAAGCAATGGCAGCTATCCCTGCGGGTTGCCAAAGTGAAGGCATTGGTGAAAGTGATATCCGTGTTAACTTCGGTGGTGTTACCTTCTTCTCTGGTGATTATCTTTATGCCGATAACACTGGGATCATCTTATCAGAAGAACCATTAGGCTTAGATGAAGATTTGATTGAAGAGTAATTGTTACTTTTTAATTGCATTCTTACGATTTCAATACTCAAAAGCCACCTAACGGTGGCTTTTGTTTTTTAGGTTTTAAGCAAACAAAGACAATTACTGCACGTCTTCCATTTTGCCTAACAGCGCGCGTAAGCGCTCTTGCCAGCTTGATTGCTCTTGTTTCAATTCTTCATTTTCACGAACAAGGGCTTCGCGTGATCCTTTTGCTTCTTGAACTTCTTGGCTCAGCGCATCATTTTTTTCTTTTAGCTCTTCGATTTCCATCTGTAATAACGTGATGGTATCAATTGCTTGTTGTACTTTTGATTCTAACTTTTCGAAAACTTCAAATGACATACTGTAATCCCCCATATAATCGATACTTCCGATTGTAAGTAGCCTATCAACAACTGTCTAGCATCTTCCGAGGAATTACATTCTTTTTTCAATTTTTCAAAAACACTGGTCAGATCACATTACAAATGTCGATCAAGTCACTAATTAAGAGCGTTTTCACTCATTTTCTTGATGAGACACACAAATTTCAATTTCGCTTATTCTCGTTTACGCTCATTAACGATAAATTCACAGTTATCTTTTCAATTCGAAAAGAATACTAACAATAAATAACCCTCTTTCAGGATAGAATATATGAGCCAGACGAAAACCTCTCTTATGGGTCAATGCATTTCTGAATTTATCGGAACTGCGTTGCTAGTCTTCTTTGGTCTTGGTTGTGTTGCTGCAGTACGTATTGCAGGTGCAGAGCTAGGACTGTGGGAGATAAGTATTATCTGGGGGCTGGGTGTTGCCTTAGCCGTTTATCTTACCGCTGGCACTTCTGGTGCTCACTTGAACCCAGCAGTAACTGTTGCGTTTTGGTTATTTGCTTGCTTTGAACGCAGAAAAGTTATCCCTTATATTATTGCACAAATGTTAGGTGGCTTCTTTGCCGCAGCTATTGTGTACTTTATGTATTACAGTGTTTTCCTCGACTACGAACAAGTTAATGGCATTGTCAGAGGCTCACAAGAAAGTCTCTTCACCGCTGGTGTATTTTCAACTTATCCTGCAGCTCAAATTTCCGTTATACATGCCTTTTTTGTTGAAGTTATCATTGCCGTTATATTAGTTGGCTTAATTTTAGCCTTAACCGATGATGGCAACGGTGTACCTAAAGGCCCATTAGCACCTTTATTAATTGGTATCTTAATTGCCGTAATCGGTGGTGCATTTGGCCCATTAACCGGATTCGCCTTAAACCCAGCTCGTGACTTTGGTCCAAAATTGGTTGCGTACTTTGCTGGCTGGGGTGATATTGCGCTGACTGGTGGACGCGATATCCCTTATTTCTTAGTTCCAATAATTGCTCCATTTATCGGTGGTATCTTAGGTGCATTGGCTTACCGTAAATTAATTGGCCGTCATTTACCTTGCGATACCTGCAAAATTGAAGACGATAAATAAAATTAAGAGCAATATTGTTGATTATCAGAACAGGTTACTAATATGACAACAGAAACAAATACATCGAATACCGAGAAAAAATACATTGTTGCACTGGATCAGGGTACAACAAGCTCACGTGCCGTAGTTATTGATCATGATGCCAATATCGTCAGTATTTCACAACGCGAATTCACCCAAATCTATCCTAAGCCAGGCTGGGTTGAACACGATCCAATGGAAATTTGGGCAACACAAAGTGCAACCCTAGTTGAAGTATTAGCAAAAGCAGATATTCCATCCGACCACGTTGCCGGTATTGGTATTACAAACCAACGTGAAACCACGATTGTATGGGATAAAGAAACGGGTAAACCTGTTTATAACGCCATTGTATGGCAATGCCGTCGTACTGCGGATTTCTGTACGCGTTTAAAAGATAAAGAAGGTGTTGAAGAATATATTCGTCAAAACACCGGGTTAATGGTTGACCCTTATTTCTCTGGTACAAAATTAAAATGGATCCTCGACAACGTCGAAGGTGCGCGTGAAAAAGCAGAAAAAGGCGAATTGCTATTCGGTACTGTTGATACTTGGCTAGTTTGGAAAATGACACAAGGTCGCGTTCACGTTACAGATTACACTAACGCCTCACGCACCATGTTATTCAATATCCACTCTTTAGATTGGGATCAAAAAATTCTCGATCTGCTGGATATTCCTCGCAATATGTTACCAAAAGTGGTGCCATCTTCAGAAGTCTATGGCCAAACAAACATTGGTGGTAAAGGGGGTACACGTATTCCTATCGCGGGTATGGCGGGCGACCAACAAGCTGCACTTTATGGTCAACTTTGCGTACAAAGTGGTATGGCGAAAAATACCTATGGTACAGGCTGCTTCTTACTGATGAATACGGGTACAGAAGCCGTTCGCTCTAATCATGGTTTGTTAACAACTATCTGCTGTGGCCCTCGCGGTGAAGTAAACTATGCCTTAGAAGGTGCCGTATTCGTTGGTGGCGCGTCCATTCAATGGCTACGTGATGAGCTAAAACTCATTGATGAAGCCACCGACTCTGAATATTTCGCAACTAAGGTAAACGATACTAATGGTGTCTATGTTGTTCCTGCATTTACAGGCTTAGGTGCACCATATTGGGATCCGTATGCTCGTGGTGCTATTTTTGGTTTAACCCGTGGTGCTAACCGTAATCACATCATTCGTGCAACCTTAGAATCTATCGCTTATCAGACACGCGATGTACTTGATGCAATGCAAGCCGATTCAGGTGCGCGTTTACAATCACTGCGTGTTGATGGTGGTGCTGTTGCCAACAACTTCTTAATGCAGTTCCAATCCGATATTTTAGGTACTCGTGTAGAACGCCCTGTTGTTCGTGAAAGTACCGCATTAGGTGCAGCATTCCTTGCAGGACTTGCTATTGGTTTCTGGAGCGATTTAGAAGAAGTGAAAAACAAAGCCGCTATTGATAAAGAATTCCGCCCAGGTATCGAAACCACTGAGCGCAACTATCGCTATAACGGCTGGAAAAAAGCCGTCGCTCGTGCACAAGAGTGGGAAGATCGCGCTTAATTAATACAACGAGTTGAGAGAGAAGTAGCCTAGGCTACAAAACCAAAATGCCGAGAAAATTCTATTCTCGGCATTTTTATTTAATTGATGACACCAATAGCCTAAATAGTATGTTCTTCATGGCTAAAACGATGAGCCAAAGGAAGCCAACAAAGCATAATAGCCACTGACATCGCAAACATAATCATACCTAAGCTAAATTGATTATGTTGTGGTAATAAGGCTGAAAACCATGTTGCAACACCTGAACCCACATTTTGTAGTCCACCCACCAATGCACCCGCGGAGCCTGCTAAATAAGGGAATGGTTCCATTGCACCCGTTGTTGCCAATGGAAATAGCATACCAGCACCAAAGAAAAATAGTGCGGCAGGTACTAGAAGCGTCCAAATATTCATGATATTTAGCCAACCGGGGAGCCACATTAAGATACCGGCTGATAAACAACAAAAAACAGAATGCCACATCAATTGCACAAAGGTTTTACCTTCACGACCAGCATACCAAGCGCCAAAAAATGCCGCAGGGATCGGTAAAATAAATAATATACTGATAGTAATACTATTTAATCCTAATACTCCTCCCATTAACACACCGCTTGATGCTTCAAAAACAGCAATACCAGATAATGCACAAATCAACATAATCAAAAATGCACTGAAAGTACTATTTGAAAGTAGTAAGTAAAATGATGACAACATTTTACGTTTTTCAACTTGCACTGGGCGCGTTTCTGGCATCCAACGATACATACAAAACAGGACACTGGTTCCTAATAATAATAAGAAGATATAACACGCATGCCAGCCAAAGAAGTGAGCGACAACACCACCAATCATCGGCGCTAATAATGGACTAACTAAAACCCCCATATTTAACAAACTATTGGCGTAACGTAATGCAGTGCCTGTATATAAATCACGAGGTTGAGTACGTGTCATGACACCCGCAACACCTGTTCCCATACCTTGCAAGGTACTGGCAATAACCAGTGTGATTAAATTTTGCGAGAAAATCGCCACTAGCGTAGATAAACAAAAGATAGTCATTCCGACTAAAATAACAGGACGGCGCCCTACTTTGTCGGATATAGGTCCATAAATTAACTGTGAAAAACCATAAGAAAAAAGATAGGCCCCCATAACTTGCTGTACCGCCCCTGTGGGTTCACCAAAGTAAACGGCCATATCAGCAATAACAGGAACATAAATAGTTTGGGTCATTTGACCCACAGCAACCAATGCAATTATCAATAATAATAGATTTGCATGCTCTAACTTTCTCATTTCTTTTCTCAAGAATTTTAGATAAATAAATTAACGGACAGACGCATACCACAGAGAATTTATAAAAATAAACTCTGCAAAATGCGTACCTTCTCAGAATGAGACTAAGTTAACAAATTTGGAGAAATTTGCGAGATAGTCAGCAATTTTTGTATAAAGATTAATGTCAGAGAAATACACCATAGATGTCAATATAAATGTACATTTTGTGTCATTTATTGACAAAATCTTAGATTAATCACATCACCACACCATATTGATAAATAAAAAGCCACTTCCTATTTAGAATAAATAAGCAACATAAGCGTGTTTATCAAAAGGAGATTATCTCTATGGCTAATTGGGTGAATGGAAAAGTTATTCAAGTTCATCACTGGACTGATGCGTTAATAAGTCTCGTCGTCAATGCTCCTATTGATAAGTTTACAGCCGGACAATTTGCAAAATTAGCGCTAGATATTGATGGAGAGCGAGTACAACGAGCCTACTCTTATGTAAACGCACCAGATGATCCCAATTTAGAATTCTATCTGGTCACTGTGCCTAATGGAAAATTAAGCCCTAAATTAAGCGCACTTAACGTCGGTGATGAACTCCTGATCACTAAACAAGCCAGTGGTTTTTTTGTATTAGAAGAAATTCCCACAACAAATACACTTTGGATGCTTTCGACAGGAACCGCCATTGGGCCTTTTTTATCTATTTTGCAATTAGGTCACGATCTTGAGCGATTTGAAAATATCGTTCTTGTTCATGCTGTTCGATATGCTAATGACTTAAGTTATTTACCTTTAATGGAAAAACTCGTTGAACGTTATCAAGGCAAATTACGTATTCAAACCATTGTCAGCCGTGAAAATCACATTGGCTCATTAACCGGACGTATTCCTGCATTAATTGAAAGTGGCGCTTTAGAAAAAACGGTTGGCCTAACCATCAGCCCAGAAGAGAGCCATATTATGTTGTGTGGTAATCCTCAAATGGTCAGAGATACTCAACAACTCTTAAAAGAACAACGAGAAATGCGTAAGCACTTACGACGCAAACCCGGACATATCACCAGCGAACAATATTGGTAATAAAAAAATAAGGGTGAGCTTATTTCTCTCACCCTCATTGATTTAATCATATAGATTAACGCCAGCGACGATAATCTACTTGTTCAGTCTGTTTACCAAAATAGTTTTCACCGTCATTACCAACAAAGACACCACAATCAAGCAACATAATCATTCCGATAAAAGAAGGAAGAAAACGTCCTATCGCCCATTGCCAAAATGGTTCTAAACTACTTGTATCGGCTAATCCTAACATCATGGCAAGTAAGAGTAATAAAAGCCATATTCCTCTTTTATTTCTGTCATGAAGTCTTTTTGTAAAAATTGCACATAGCGGATAAAGAATAAAAAGGAACACTATCCATATTACAATGGCAGGTAATGGATAAATCATATCATTGATAATAAAAAGGCCTAAAAACAGCGCAAAACAAGCACCTAAACCGGCCCAAAAGTCACGACGCCCAATTCGCCCTTTGAATGAAAATGCCCAATGTTGTAAGGTCATAAATTCTCAATAATTTACTTAATTTGTGAATTACACTGTCCATTTAGTATCAAATAATACAGACTAGCCAATAACAGCACAGACAAGCGGAGGACAGATGATAAAAGCAAACACACTTTCTACGTTATACCTGATAATCATAAGCATTGCTCTTTGTTTGCCAACTTCTGTTTTTGCAACAGAGATGTCTGTCGCACCAAAACAGCCCAGTAAAGATGATATTGCCTATCTTAAGCAAGATGCACCTGTTTTTGAAATGACAATTCCGGAGCTAAGAGCTAAGTTCAATCAACAAAATCCGTTGTTATCGCTTAATGAATATAAAATTATCACTAATCACGATATTGCCATTCCGCTTGTCAGAGCCGCAACGCGTATTACACCTTATCTCTATTCATCTGCAATATTAGAGCGCGGTAGCGAAAAAATAAAAAGCTTACAACTCACGCTGATCCATACCCCTGATTCACCTGAATTAGAAAAGAGAAATCGCGAGATCACCACACAATATATTATTACTTTGGTGGCTCAATTTGACTCATCAATAACCCCAGAACAAATTCAAGAGGCTCTCAATTTATTCGCCTTTAAAAATCAAACTTCTGATTATATTAGCCATGATGTGGGTGCTATTCGCTATATTGTTGCCCATGAAGGTGAACAATTAACAACCTTTGCTATTGAACCGATTAAGCTTTCTTTAAACAGCAAGATCGTTTCAGCTATTCCGTGATAAAAAACAAAGCTATTCTATTCATTGTTCTCTATACTGTTGTGCATCAACAGAATTCGTGTTTATTAGCAAACTAAATTTAAACCACTCGGTTGGAGGAAAAGTTATGCGCCATCCATTAGTCATGGGTAACTGGAAACTCAACGGCAGCATTCATATGGTTCATGAATTAATTGCTGCATTACGTAAAGAAGTTAGCGGTATTGCAGGTTGTGATGTTGCTATCGCACCACCCGCAGTTTATCTATGCCAAGCACGCCATGAAATTGGTGGAAGCCGTATCGCATTAGGTGCTCAAGATACCGGTGTTCACTTATCAGGTGCTTTCACTGGTGAAACTTCAGCAGAAATGCTGAAAAACGTTGATGTTAAATACGTTATCATTGGTCACTCTGAGCGCCGTACTTATCATAAAGAATCTGACGAGTTTATCGCTCAAAAATTCGGCGTGTTAAAAGAGTTAGGTTTAACACCAGTATTATGTATTGGTGAAACTGAAGCAGAAAATGAAGCAGGCAAAACGCAAGAAGTGTGTGCTCGCCAAATCGATGCCGTGTTAAATGCACATGGTGCTGCAGCATTTAAAGATGCCGTTATTGCTTATGAACCAATCTGGGCTATCGGTACTGGTAAATCTGCAACTCCAGCACAAGCACAAGCTGTCCATAAATTTATTCGTGATCATATTGCGAAGAAAGATGCCGCTATCGCTGAACAAGTAATCATCCAATACGGTGGTTCTGTTAACGATAAAAATGCCGCTGAACTGTTTGGTCAACCAGACATCGACGGTGCATTAGTCGGTGGCGCATCACTGAAAGCTGATGCATTTGCCGTTATCGTTAAAGCAGCCGCCGCTGCAAAAGCGAAAAAATAATTTTATCTTTTTGGCTTCTGCCATTAAGAGATAAAAAATAGAGAAAATCACCTTGCTGGATATAAAACCAGAAGGTGATTTTTTTGTTTTTGCTTTATGACACATCAACGACGACTTATTTCATCAAACACACCGCCTGTCGCAAAATGTATTTTCTGTGCTGATTGCCAATCACCAAAAACCTCATCAATCGTAAATAGTTCGAGTTTTGGGAAACGACTTTGGTATTTCTCTGCTATTGCTTTGTCTCTAGGGCGATAATAGTTTTTTGCTGCAATCTCTTGTCCCTGTGATGAGTAAAGATAATCTAAGTACGCTGTGGCAATTTCTCGAGTTCCTCGTTTATCGACAACCTTATCAACTACAGATACTGTAGGCTCTGCAAGAATAGATACTGATGGTGTGACTATCTCAAATTTATCAGCGCCTAGTTCATTAATCGCTAATAACGCTTCGTTTTCCCATGCAATTAATACATCACCGATGCCTCGCTCAACAAAGGTATTGGTTGCGCCTCGTGCTCCTGAATCTAATACTTCAACTTGCTGATAAAGTGCTTTAACGAAGGCTTTCGCTTTTTCACTATCTTGATGATTAGCTTTTAATCCATAACCCCATGCCGCAAGATAGTTCCATCTTGCACCTCCTGAGGTTTTAGGATTAGGTGTAATAATGGAAACACCCGGTTTTATCAGCGAATCCCAATCTGTTATCTGCTTAGGATTTCCTTTTCTCACCAGAAAAACAATCGTTGAAGTATAAGGAGCAGAGTTATCGGGTAATCGTGTTATCCATTGCTTATTGATGCTTCCTCTTTGTGCAATCGCATCGATATCATAAGCGAGTGCCAATGTGACAACATCCGCTTCAATACCATTGATAACTGATGTCGCTTGCTTTCCTGAACCACCATGTGATTGGCGAATAGTGACGTTATCTCCCGTTTTCTGCTTCCAATACTGACTAAATGCTTGGTTATACTGCTGATAAAGCTCTCTCGTTGGATCATAAGAGACATTTAATAACTGAATATCTTTAGCCCATAAACTATTAGAAAAAAGTAATACGACTAAAGTCGTTGATAATAAACCCCATTGTTTAAGCATAGCTATCCACCCTTTATCGTTAAGTATTTAACTAGGCTGACAGAAAGTGTTATCACGATGAAATAACAAAAAACCGATGGATATACACAACGGGAATATGACTATCAATATAAGGGGATAAAAAGAAATAAAGGAGAATAGAAATAGCTAAATGAAATATTTTCACTCGAGAAGCTACTCTGACACAAAGAAAATGTATCAGAGCAGTTCACGAATAAGGATAGAACTCAGAAAGGCTCAGGTATTACGATAACACTATTGATTAATAGAGTTTTTTCGCTGTTTCATACCAATCTGCTTTAAAGACACGTTTCATATTCATGACCGCATCAATAATATCATGGTGAACCAGTTTTTCATTTTGAATACCAACACAACGACCACCGTAACCTTCTAATAGCAGTTGTACAGAATAAGCTCCCATACGAGAAGCAAGAATACGGTCGTAAGCAACTGGAGAACCACCACGTTGGATATGACCTAATACCGTTGCACGCGTTTCATGTTTAGTTTCGGCTTCAATAAAACGAGCTAATTCATGCACATCACAAACGTGTTCGGTGATTGCGACGATTGCGTGGCGTTTACCACGTTCAATACCTGCTTTGATTTCTGCCAGCAATTCATCACGATCAAAAGGTAATTCAGATTCAGGCAGAACAACAAATTCACAGCCCCCTGCGATTGCCGCAGACAGTGTTAAGTCACCACAGTAACGCCCCATCACTTCCACGATAGAGATACGTTTGTGAGAAGTTGATGTATCACGTAAGCGGTCAATTGCTTCAACAGCCGTTTCTAATGCAGTAAAATACCCGATAGTATAATCAGTGCCAGCAACGTCATTATCAATTGTGCCCGGTAAACCGATACATGGAAAACCTGCTTCCGTCAGTTTTTTCGCACCAAGATAAGAACCATCACCGCCAATAACGACTAGGGCATCAAGCTCATTTTGTTTCATGTTCTCGATGGCAACAGCGCGAACGTTGTCTTCACGGAATTCAGGGAAACGAGCAGAACCAAGGAACGTACCACCACGGTTGATCATGTCTGACACACTAAAACGGTCGAGTTTTTTCATGCGATTTTCGTATAGCCCCATATAGCCATCCATAATCCCATAAACCTCTAAACCTTCACTTAGTGCGGCACGAACAACACCACGGATCGCGGCATTCATACCTGGTGCATCACCACCACTTGTTAAAACCCCAATTCTTTTGATCCTATTGACCATGATTACCTCTGATTCTTATTCGATGTAATTATTGCAAAATTGTTGGAATAACTTTTTATCTCAATATCGGCTTGTCTGGTATTATATACCGATATCGTAAATGCTGAATTGATTCAACAATACCATTGTACGCATATTTTTTACCAGTTCATCATTATCGTATATTTTTTTTCATAAACTTGATGCGCATTAAACTAATCAAATGGGCTATATAAAGATTATACTAGTCTATCTCAAATATGTTTCTCTAATAAGTTAACACTTTTTATACAGACACTTTACTGCCTTTTTGCATTCATCTCAAAAAAACGCTATTTATGCTAAAAAATAGCATCGGCATATTTTGATAAATATTCAGTTTTTCTCTGGTGTGATGTTCTATCTGCCGTTTATCTCTCTATTTTGTGATGTCATCCTTTTAAAGAAAAAAATGATCTAAGGTACATTTGTGACCGACAACAAAGTTCTCTGGTTGATTTACCGCTTTTCAACCGAGACTGATACAGTGGAACTTTCACTTAATAGGAGGTTTTATGTTTGATTTAACGGGTAAAATCGCTTTAGTTTCAGGTGGCGCAAAAGGCATTGGTAAAGGTATTGTCATCGCCCTAAAAAATAGTGGTGCTAAGGTGATTATTGCCGATATTGATGATGTTGCTGGCAATAAAACAAAACAAGAATTAAATGTTGAGTTTATGCACCTTGATGTCACTCATCAATCCGCCTGTGAAAAAGTGGTTGATGATGTCGTAAAAGAGTATGGCAAACTTGATATTCTTTGTTCCAATACAGGCATTTTCCCTCAAGCCACGATTAAAGAGATGACCGAAGCTGATTGGGATAAAATGCATACAGTTAACCTTAAAGGTATGTTCTTTTTAGTGAAAGCTGCACTTCGTGTCATGGAGAAACAAAAACAAGGTCGTGTGATTATCACGTCATCCATTACGGGTGCAATCACAGGCTATCCAGGTTGGAGCCACTACGGGGCAAGCAAAGCAGGACAACTTGGCTTTATGCGCAGCGCAGCATTAGAATATGCACGTCATGGTATAACCATTAATGCTGTGATGCCGGGTAATATCCTCACCGAAGGCTTACAGGCGCAAGGTGAAGCGTATTTAAATCAAATGAAGGCATCAATCCCAACACATACTTTAGGTGAACCTGAAGATATCGGTTACGCCGCTGCCTTCTTTGCGTCGAATGAAGCAAAATATATTACAGGGCAGACAATTATTGTCGATGGTGGACAGATTTTACCTGAATCTCCAGAGGCGTTGTTGTAATATATTTTAGGGTGGAATAATTCACCCTAATTTTTACTTATAAATTAATATAAATTTTTGAGTTATAGCTAATTAATCGTGTTATTAGGTGATTTAATAAAGAATGGAACAGGCTTAGCATCATGAAAATACTTCATTTGATTAATTTACAAGGGTTTGGTGGTGCTGAACGTTTGTTTATTGAATATTTAAAAAATAGTTCATTTCAAAATGAGATTTTGTGCACCAGCAACTCTTTAAATAAAAATCTGAGCCAAGAACTTAAGTCTTTTAATATAAAATATGCCAATAAAATTGCTTCTACTAAAATAAAATATCCTTCTTTTTTAAGAAAATATGTCTTAACAAAAAAAATTGAGGCAAGCAAAGCTGATGTCACTTTAGTATGGGACTTTGTCCCAAGATTATCTAGAAAACCCAAAAATACTAGCTTGGTCTATTATGATCATGGTTGTTCTTGGCAATATCCTATAAATCAAAAAACGCAATTTTTTTTCCAGATCCTTGACTCTGGTATTGCTGTATCGAATGCATCAAAAAGAGTAATGGAATTAAGATTTAAACCTCTATTTGATATTAATATTGTTATCAATAGGTTACCTAATATAGCTCATAAAACAACACATACCTTTAAACAAAATATCATTACATTAGGCGTGGCTTCTCGACTTGTTGGGTTAAAAGGTATAGGAATAGCCATTATCGCTTTGAAAGAATTAAAAAATAAAAATATTTCCGCAAAACTCATTATTGCAGGAGAAGGAGAGCAACGGCGTGATTTAGAAAATTTAGCATCTAAATTAGACCTTGAAGATTCTATTGAGTTTATAGGATATCAATCAGAGATGTCTATTTTTTATTCAAAAATAGACATCTATTTAAGTACACCAATATTAGAAGCATTCGGTTTGTCATGCATAGAAGCTCTATCAAATGGAATTCCAGTTATATTTCCTAAACTGAATGGACAACCTGAAGCAATAAAAGACAAATATTGTGGTATAGGTATTAAACCGACATTATCTATTTCGGAATATAATGAACTTACCGATTTAGATGTAATGTTTTCTTATGAAGTTTATGATCCAATCTTAGATCAATTGACAAAAGCAAAATTAATTTCACCTAAAGAATGTGCAAATAGTATTATAGAAATTACAAATAATTATCAATTTTACAGTAAAAATGCGATTCATTGGGCTGAAAAAGTAACTGACTATAATTTGTTTATACTTGAATTTGAAAGTTGTTTAAATAAATTAGCATTACAAACCAAATAATAGTGGGTATATACCCACTATTTATATAGGCCTAGAGCTAAGGTCTTATTCTTTTGACCCATGAGCGAACAAAAATACGCCATAAAGCCATTCTAACTTTTATACAGAAACTTCTTTTCTTATATTGATCATTATAAAAAGAAATTCTTTTTTGTAACAAAATAGCTCTTTCTTCTTCTAATGTTGATTGTTCACAATGGCTTGTTAACATTATCGCTGGTGGTATCACTGCTTTCAATTTTACAATATTTCTTTGTTGCATAAAGCGCCATGCATCAGCTTCGAGCCTAACAGGATAAAGATATTGGAGTAGGTTTTTCGCTGCAACATTATTAATAATATAACCATATGCATAGTCAGCATCAATGACATTAACTAAAAAATAGTTTTTATATAAACGCTTTTTAAAGGTATCTATATATTCATTGACCTGACTCAGTAAATAAACTAATGAATTATCTCTATGTTTTTCATTATACTCGCCTACCATATCATAAATAATTTTTATATTTTCACTTATCTTAGCATCATCTTCTAGAATTAAAGCCATAGCAATTTTTTCAGAAACTATTTTCTCATACACTTTGAGATGG
This sequence comes from Proteus sp. G2673, assembly GCF_009915125.1. Taxonomy (NCBI): domain Bacteria; kingdom Pseudomonadati; phylum Pseudomonadota; class Gammaproteobacteria; order Enterobacterales; family Morganellaceae; genus Proteus; species Proteus sp. G2673. The sequence continues at coordinate 134,545 of NZ_JAABLT010000014.1, read as the reverse complement.
CTTAAAGAACACCCTAAAACACCATGAGTCATTCCATTAAGGTAAAAGTCCTGACTAAGCTCATTTATCTGTTCTTCTGTCAATAATTTTCCATTTACAGCTTCTATAAATTCGACTTTTAACCCTAAAGAATCAGCTTGTTTCTGTATTGTAGCCCTTCGTTCCTGATCATTCTTCAGGTTAATAACAAAAATATTCATTTCTATTCACACCAGATATTGATTATCCTAGTCAAAATAATATGTTAAAAAGTAGTTTTATCATAGATATGCTGTTATAAATTTGAAGATACAATAAAAACAATCACATCACCATATGATATCATTAACTTTCCTTATGGTTTTTAGCTTTATGAAATCAAAAAATAAAACTGAAATAATAAATATAATTACTGAAGATTTGCTACGTTATACATCAGAAAGTAGCTTTAAATCAATATTGAGAACATTAAGAAAAAATGAATCATTTAATTTTTCATTTTGGTTCAGATTGTGTTCATATGAAAATAAGTGGATAAGAAAATTAGCTCGAAAAATATATAAAAATAAATGTAAAAAATACAATATCTATCTCCCTGTTGAGACCAGAATTAAAGGCGGGTTATATATTGGACATGTATCTGTTGGTGGAATATGTATAAATCCAAACACAATTATAGGAAAAAACTTCTCATTAAGTCATCAAGTTACTATAGGCTCTAATAAACAAAATCCTGCCATTATAGGTGATAATGTTTATATCGCTCCACATGTTTGTGTCGTAGAAAATGTAATTATTGGAAATAACATAAAAATAGGCGCGGGAGCGGTAGTCATTCATGACATCCCAGATAATGTAACAGCTGTTGGTGTACCAGCCCGAGTGGTAAAAAGGTAACGGGCAAAAAAAAGCCCCTCTCCAGAGGGGCTGCAAAAGACAGGGATGGTGTCTATGGCAAGGAAAAAACTTCGTTGTTGCTACTTACTCTCTAACTAGGTACTACTTTACTACACTCTTACTTCATTACTAATTCTGTTGACTTTGTTGGTCAAAATACGACATTCGCTGTTGGTAATTCTTTTCCAATTGCGCTTTCTGTTCTGGGGTTAACAACTGATACATTTGGTTATGGACTTTTGCCATTTCTACATGGCGCTCTATTGCTTGTTTATCCATATCTTGCATCTGTGCTCTGACTGCTGCTTCGTCAAACTTTTCAGCAGTAACTAATTTATGCATATTCTCATGATATTGACGGAAATTTCCGTTATATCTATCTTGATGATGCTGGCGCATTAAATCGCGCATTTGAGTACGTTGTTGCTCAGTTAATGTGATACCGTTAAACATACGTGACTCGCCATAATTGCGATCCATCATATGTCCTCGTTGTCCGCGGTGACCTCTATAATCACGGTCGCCATGCATTCCATAGCCATAACCGCAGTGGTAGTTACCATTATACTGTTGCTCAGTAGGCAGATTAGTATTTGCGGTTTCAGCTAATACCATCGTCGGAGCTGCCAAAAACATTGATGCTAGTGCAACTACTGCTACTTTACGCATTGCTTCACTCCTAATTCGGTAAATTAATACCGACCTAATTAATACGACTCAATGTGTATAATTCATATGTGTAATTCTTTGCTATGTGGATTACTATACCGTTACGGCTGCAAACTAGCGTCAGAGCGTGTAAAAGAACGTAAAGTCATAGATTCGCGCTATTTATTATCGTATTTTTCTCTTGGAGGAATTGACGAATGCATAAAATCTTATTAGTGGATGACGATCGCGAATTAACATCGCTATTGAAAGAACTGCTTGAAATGGAAGGCTTTAATGTTGTAATCGCCTCTGATGGCGAACAAGCACTTAAACTTTTGGATGCGTCTGTCGACTTGTTATTACTGGATATCATGATGCCACGTAAAAACGGGATTGAGACACTCAAAGAGTTACGCCAAAATTTCCAGACACCAGTCATTATGTTAACGGCAAGAGGCAGTGATCTTGACCGAGTTCTTGGCTTAGAGCTAGGTGCTGATGATTATTTACCAAAACCTTTTAATGATAGAGAGCTAGTTGCGCGTATCAGAGCTATTTTGCGTCGTTCAAACTGGAGCGAACAAAAACAGACTGATAGCACGACATCTCCAACATTACAGGTTGATAAATTACAACTTAACCCTGGCCGACAAGAAGCAAGTTTTGATAATAAACCGCTAGAGTTAACAGGAACTGAGTTTACTCTGCTTTATTTACTTGCTCAGCATTTAGGACAAGTGGTATCACGCGAACATCTAAGTCAAGAAGTCCTTGGCAAGCGCTTAACACCGTTTGATAGAGCGATTGATATGCATATTTCCAATTTACGCCGTAAATTACCAGAAAGAACAGATGGACAACCTTGGTTTAAAACGTTACGTGGCCGCGGTTATCTAATGGTTTCAATAACTTGATAAATATTCTTTATGATAAATAGTCTGTCAGCGCGCATTTTCGCAATATTCTGGCTGACGCTAGCATTAGTTCTCGTGCTAGTTATGATGGTTCCAAAGCTGGACTCGCGCCAGCTTACCCCTCTTTTAGAGAGTGAATACCGTCAAGGCGTTATGCTAGAACAACATATCGAAGCTGAATTAGCTCAAGATCCGGCTAACGATCTCCTTTGGTGGCGTCGATTAATTCGAGCTATTGATAAATGGGCTCCCCCTGGCCAACGTTTAATTATTGTCACGAGTGAAGGCCGGATTATCGGTGCTCAACGTAATGAGATGCAAGTTGTCAGAAACTTTATTGGTCAATCTGATAACGCCGATCATCCCAAAAAGAAAAAATATGGTCGCTCTGAGATGCTAGGGCCTTTTTCTGTAAGGGATGGTGAAGATCATTACCAACTTTATCTCGTGCGCCCTTCAAGTAGCCCTCAATCTGACTTTATCAACTTATTATTTGATAAACCATTGTTGCTACTCATATTCACCATGCTTATCAGCACACCATTATTAGTATGGCTTTCTTGGAGCTTAGCAAAACCCGCAAGACAGCTTAAAAATGCGGCTGACGATGTGGCTAAAGGTAACCTACGCCCTCACCCTGAACTAGAAACTGGCCCTCAAGAGTTTTTAGCCGCAGGCACGAGTTTTAATCAGATGATAAGTGCTCTTGAACGTATGGTAGAGGCGCAACAACGTCTGATCTCTGATATTTCTCATGAACTACGTACCCCATTAACACGCTTACAATTAGCCAGTGCATTGTTACGTCGTCGTAGTGGAGAGAGCAAAGAACTAGAGCGCATTGAAACTGAAACTCAGCGCCTTGATGGTATGATTAATGACTTACTAGTACTTTCCCGTAATCAGTATAAAAACGAGTTATTACGCGAAACGGTAAAAGCCAACGAATTGTGGGATGACATTTTAGATAACGCTAAATTTGAGGCCGAACAAAGTAATAAGACACTGCAAGTCACAACACCTCCAGGAGCCTGGCCTATTTACTGCAATCCATATTCTCTGGCGAGTGCATTTGAGAATATAGTCCGTAATGCTCTGCGTTATTCAAATTCTCGCATTGAAGTCGCGTTTACTGAACAGAACCAAGGTATCACCATTATTGTTGATGATGATGGCCCTGGCGTTAGCCCTGAAGATAGAGAGCATATCTTCCGACCATTCTATCGCACTGACGAAGCTAGAGATCGTGAATCCGGTGGTACTGGCTTAGGATTAGCGATTGTTGAAACTGCCGTCAGCCAACACAGAGGCCATGTTAAAGCCGATGACAGTCCATTAGGTGGGTTGAGGGTTGAGATTTGGTTGCCGAGAGCGGGTGCAAGTAACAAATCGCCAACGGCTTAATAGAGTAATTAAACTGTTGTATCAAAATATCCTGCCATCTATTGAAGAATAGGTGGCATATTCTTTTTGTTCGCATTTATTGATGCAATTCAGAATGATCTGGCTGAATCGATCGCTATTCCGATATTTATATATCTACAATCAATGCTAAAATACCCAGCTATTACTTGACCGTCTGGTTTGAAGAGTCTACTCTCAGTGCGGATTTTCGCATATTGTTAAAGTATGCTTATATAATAAAATTCTTATATTACATATAGATAAGGGTTTTTCGAGATAAATTTTGGCGCTCTGGGGGCCGTAAACCCAGTGCGGTAGCTTTGTAATAAATATATTTTTCCTCCCTACATTAATAATTAATTTGTTCTTATTAAAGGATAAGTAATGCCTAGAAATATTGCAGTGATCTTAGCTTCAGGAACAGGTTCTCGCTTCGAATCCAAAATTCCAAAGCAGTTTGTAAAATTAGCAGGGAAGCCCGTCATTCAATATACTATCGAAGCTTTTGAGAATTGTTCAGCTATAGATGAAATTTATGTTGTCACTAAAGAAGATTATATCGACTTGGTTTATGAAATTACTAATAAAAACGAATTAAAGAAAATATCTAAAGTAATTTCAGGTGGTAAAGAACGTTATGATTCAACATGGGCTGCAATTAACGCTACACCTGAAGAAAATTGCAATTTAATTATTCATGATGCAGTTAGACCATTTATTTCAGAAAAAATTATTAATGACTGTATAGCGGCCTTAGTAAAATATAACGCTGTAGACGTTGTTGTAGATGCTGTAGACACAATTGTTGAAGTTGATGGTAATTTTATTTCTAATATTCCTGACAGAAGAAAATTAAAACGCGGACAAACTCCCCAAGCTTTTAAAAGAGATACATTAAAAGATGCCTACAATAAATTCTTTTTAGATCCACAAAAAGCAGCATCAGATGATTGTGGCATTGTACTAAAATACTTAAAAGAAGAAAAAATATATACAGTCAATGGCGCGGAGTCTAACTTCAAGTTAACACATCAACAAGATTTATATTTAGCTGATAATATTATAAAAGATGGCTTATATACTCGATTAAATGCTGATAGTAACTTAATAAAAGAGAAAATAGACAATAAAGTTGTAGTCGTTATTGGGGGTAGTAGTGGTATTGGGGAAGATATTGTCACTCAATGTAAAAAATTAAATAGCAGAGTTTACTCTTGTAGCCGAAGTCAAAATAACGTAGATGTAACAGATAAAAAAAGTATTGATTTATTTCTCCATGAAATTTCTCTTAAAGAAAATAGAATAGACTTTATTATTAATACGACAGGTCTATTAATAAAAAAACCTCTTTTATCCATGAGCAATTCTGAGATTACTGATAGCTATATGATAAATTACACTGGTGTAATTAATGTAGCACTCGCATCTTATAAATATCTAAAAGAATCTCAAGGTATGCTCATTAACTTCACATCTAGTTCATTTACTAGAGGAAGACCTAATTATAGTATTTATTCATCAACAAAAGCTGCAATTGTTAATTTTACTCAAGCAATTGCAGAAGAATGGCTGCCATTAGGTATTAAAGTAAACTGCATTAATCCTGAAAGAACAGATACGCCGATGAGACGTAGTAATTTTGGGATTGAGCCAGCTAATTCATTACTTAGTGCAGAGGCTGTTGCCAAATTTACGCTATCTGCGATGTCATTTGAACATACTGGACAAGTTTTTAGTATAAAGAATGATTTATGAGCCTTAAAAAAAATATAATTAATTTATTTGGAACTCAAGTAGTCAGCTACTTAGTTCCATTATTACAATATCCATATCTAAGTAGAGTCATTGGTACTGATATTCTGGGCTTATATATTTTCTCAATATCAATCATTAATATATCTAATATTATAACAACATTTGGCTTCGATATTTATGTAGCCAAACGAATAGCTGAAGGAGAAAATAGCAAAAAGGATGTAAGTATTTTTATATTTCAGACGTCAGTATTAAAAATAATTTTACTAATTATTCCTTTGATTATAATTTTCATATCAAAGTTTAGCACATCATATTTTGAAGATAATAATATATTATTATTGCTAATATTTTCTGTACTAGTCAATACATTCAATTTAGTTTGGTTATTTCAAGGATTAGAGAAACTCTATATATATAGCCGAATTATAATAACAACTAAAATAATATCTTTGCTATTAATATTTTTAATTGTTAAAACTAAAAATGATATTAATTTATTATTTTTAATTACTTTTTTTCAATATCTATTATCTGTACTGTTGTGCTTTTTTTATTGTTATAAATCTGGTTATAAAATAATTCCATCTTCTTTACAAAGCACAGTTAGTTTACTTATTAATTCATTTGAATATTTTTTATCCCGCCTAGGCACTTCAATTTATTCAACATGTGGTAGCTTTTTCTTAGGTTTATTTTCTGGTTCATTGCATCAAGTAGCCATTTATGGTGCAGCCGAACAGCTATATAAAGCTGGCGTATACACTATGACAGCTATTTCCACCCCTCTTATTCCATATATGGCAAGAACAAAAAATTACTTAGTTTTTTACAAAGTAACAATATTATCCATTATAATGACTTTGATTGGTGCATTTATTGGATTCTTTTATGGTAAAGATATTATATATCTAATATATGGTAATAATTTAATTGATGCATATCCAATACTCTGTATTTTTATGATAACAATTGTTATTAGTATTATAGGTATTCAATTTGGATACCCTGCATTAATACCTATAAACAAAACTAAGATAGCTAACTATAGTGTAATAATAGCAGGAATAATACAGCTACTTGGAATTATCACATTACACTTATTAAATATAGATATTAATGCCAAGAATATAACTATATTATATTTAGCTAGTGATAGCACCATGACTTTAATAAGATTTATGACTTTTATTAAAAATAGAAATACTAGGAATAAAAATGGTCTTTAGCTTTATATTATATAATTTCATTCTATTTTCAAGTACACTTTTTATTTTTTTATTTAACATAACAAAATCAAAATATATTAAACATATATTTATATTTATATCTTTCTTTATAGTATTTATACCATCAGCATTACGTTATAATATAGGGACTGATTATAGAACTTATGTTGAAATATTCAACAAATTAAAACTTTACCATTATTCTTATGTGGAGTTTGGATACACTCAATTAAATCAATTAATTATATCCCTTAACTTAACTTCAGAATATTTATTTGCGATTGTAGCATTTTTAACATATTTTTTCATATATCTAACATATTCTAAGTCAAATAAAAGCTATATATTTCATTTTTTATTTATTTGTACAGGATATTTTTCTAGTTTTTATCTATTACGCTCAACTATTTCATTATCAATTTGTATCTTTGCAATAGCCTTATACTTAAATAACTCTAAAGTCTTTATATTTTTATTATTAATTTTTATAGCCTCACTATTCCATAAAGCAGCACTAATATATATGCTTATTCCAATATTAGGCTCAATGAAATTGAAAAAACTTTATATAAATCTTCGGTTTATAATTTTACTTTCTATTTTTGTAATATTTATCTTTAAAGACCAATTAGTTACCTTTGTATTTCATAGTAAATTAATAGATATTCTAGGATATTCAGATTATGTTTCATCAGAACTATTTTCTAAAAAAACATCATATGGAAGTGGTCTAGGAATTTTATTAAGAGCTCTTCCTCTTATCATAATAATCCTTCTTACAAAAAAATTATTAACCCATGATAAAAGAAATAGTTTAATAATTTTTACAGCATTAATATCTATTATATCTATAATTTTTTCATCGACTATTGAAATTTTTTCTCGTCTTGAAAAAATGTTCATATTTTCTTACATGTTTGGTATTATAGCTATATTACAATGCCCAACAATCAAATTTAGAAATTTTTATTGCTTCTTTTTCATATTAGTATACCTCCTTATATTTGAATTAACTATTATTAATTCATCATCTTATAAATGTGAGGGGGCTAGAATAACTCCCTACGTAAGTATATTAAATAAAGAAGATGATCAGAGCCTAAATTTAACTAGAATACAATGTGAGAAATTATAATTTATGTTTATGCTTAAAATAAAAAAATTATTATTTTATATTTTTATTGGTTATCCTATCTATATTATTTCCTTTTTAATAAAAAGGGATCATGACCTATGGCTAATAGGTTCTAAAGATGGATTTAGATGCAACTCTAAGTATTATTTTATTTCACATATAAACTCATCATTAAATAGTAAAATAAAACTATATTGGATAGCCAAAGATAAAAACACGTTTAATAAACTCACTGCTCTATCGTTACCTTGTGTTTATAAATACTCAATCAAAGGATTTATTTTTTTATTAAAAGCTAAAGTATATATTACTTCATATGGTACACAATTTGATTTATCGTTCTGGACTTCTGGAAATGTTTTTAAATGTTATCTTTGGCACGGAGTAGGGATAAAAAATATTGGTTATCTATCTAAAAAAGAAAACATAAGAAGAATGTATCACTCAAAAAATATTTTTAATATAGTCAAATATTATCCCTATAGAGAAAAACCTAATCTCTTTCTCTCCACCTCCCCATTAATGAATAAACATTTCAGCGAAGCATTTAATATAGACAAAAAGAATATATTTGAAGGATTATATCCTAGGTGTGAGTTTTTGCTTAGCTCTAAAGATGATGTTGCTAGTTTTATTAATAAATATGAAGATAATGAAATTAAGGGCATTATAAATCAATTAAAATGTTATGATAAAATTTACTTTTATATGCCAACTTGGCGTAGTAATAAAAAAAATATATTTAAATTTTTGAATTGGGATATAGAACAACTCAATGACATTTTAATAAAAAACAATGCTTTTCTTATATTGAAACTACATCCAATGTCGGAATACGAAAAATCTATAATAGAATATAGTAATATAATGATACTTAACAATAATATAGATCCATATCCTATATTATATTATACAGATACTTTAATTACAGATTATTCATCTGTATATTTTGACTACATCTTATTAAAAAATAAAGAACTTGTTTTATATCCTTTCGACCTAGAGGAGTATACTAATGAAGAAGATGATTTAGCATTTGACTACAAAGAATATACCCCGGGTATATACATATATACCTTTCATGACTTATTAGAATTTATAGATGGCATTTATAGTAATAATGAAGATTCATCAAGAAAAATAAACGAAATAAGAAATATATTTTGGGGAAATTATGAGTCTAAAAAATCAATACAATTAAAAGAAAAAATAGAAAAATCATTATGAATATAAAGTATTCCATTATAATACCAGCATTTAATGCAGAAAGTTATTTAACAAAAATAATATCATTTTCAAAAAAGATTTTAAAAAAAAGAGAAGATATTGAAATAATTTTTGTGGATGATGGCTCAATAGATAATACTTCATCAATTCAAAATAAAAGTGAGAATATAAAATATATTTATCAAGAAAATGGTGGGGTATCTAGTGCCAGAAATTTAGGATTAAAGTCAGCTATAGGAGAATTTATTTTATTTCTAGATGCTGATGATACATATGATGATAATATATTTTCAGTATTAGATGTTTTTACTACAGATGAACAATCAAATATTTTTTTATTAAATTATTCTATAAATAAGAAAATACAAAATGATACTCTCTCACTTCTAAATAAAAATATATTTAATTGGATGGAAGTGTCAAATATGTTTTTTAAAAGAGAAATAAAACTGCATATTTGCGCAGTGTGTTTTAGAAAAAAACATCTATTAAGTAACTCTATCTTTTTTCCTAACGGATATTCTTTTGGTGAAGATAGTTTTTTTATATTATCTAGCATTTATAATGAACAGAAAATTCATTATATAAAGAATTCACTTTATAACTATAATTTTCACCATGGCAGTGTTGTTAGCACGCCTTTAAATAAAAACAAAATAGATGTTATCGAGCTTTATTTAACGTTAAGAGAAGAGAAATATAAAGAAAATAAAGTCATTATTTACTTTATAGAAAGAACATATTTATATTTATTAAAACTAGCTATAAAATATGGAATTCGTGATAAAGAGACCATGCAACAACTGAAAAAATATAAATTTATACTTAATTCAAAAAACTCTTCTAGAAATATTTCATTTAACATTATTAAGTTTTTTATATATAACTTTAATCATATTATTATTGATATAATATATTTAAAATCAAGAGCTAGAAAATGAAATTCTCTGTATTAGTTTCACTATATTTTAAAGAAAACCCTATTAATTTAGACTCCGCACTTAGAAGCCTGTGGAGTGAACAAAAATTATTACCAACAGAAATAATAATAATAAAAGATGGTCCTTTAACACTAGAGTTAGATAACATATTAGACAAATGGAAGGATTTATTATCTAATAATTTAAAAATTATAGCATTAAAAAATAATGTAGGTCTTGGATTTGCATTAAATGAAGGTTTAAAGCATTGTACATATGATTGGGTTTTTAGAATGGACACTGATGATATATGCTTACCAAACCGTTTTGAAAAACAAATTGATTTTATAAAACATAATCCAGACATTTCGCTTTTAGGTTCATCAACAGAAGAATTTGATGAAAATATGGAAAACTCTTTTGGCTATCGTATTAATCCAACAGAACATAACGATATAGTCAATTATGCAAAAAAAAGAAATCCCATTAATCACATGACCGTTGCTTTTAAAAAAGAAGCTGTTTTAGCCGTCGGCGGGTATCAACATCATTTATTTATGGAAGATTATAACTTATGGATTAGAATGATTTCTTCTGGATATAAAGTAGCTAATTTACCTGATATTCTTGTCAAAGTTAGAGCAGGTAACTCTATGGTTACACGAAGAAAAGGGCTCAAATATATAAAAAGCGAATATAAATTAGCTAATTTAAAAATAAAAACGAATTTAGATAATTCTTTTTCTGCATATTCTATTTTTCTACTGAGAAGTATTCCAAGAATGCTACCTACATCTTTTTTATCTAAAATTTATAAAATGTTAAGAAAATAACCAAGGTATTTCTATGCTAACAATCATCGGTGGTTCAGGTTTTATTGGCACACGCCTTTCAGATCAACTAACTAAAGAAAATATTGAATTTAAAATTGTAGATATTGCTAAAAGTGAAAAATATCCTGAAAAATGGATATTTGGTGATGTAACAAAACCAGATACATTACTTGAACCATTAAAAGGCTCTGATGTTATTATCAACTTAGCGGCACAACATAAAGATAATGTTCATCCTATTAGTTTATATTATGAAGTTAATGTAGATGGAGCTAAAAATGTTTGTGATGTTGCTGAACAACTAAATATTAAACATATCGTATTTACTTCATCTGTTGCTGTATATGGATTTGTTGAAAAAGAAACGGGTGAAGATGGTGAGTTTCATCCATTTAATGATTATGGAAAATCAAAACTTGAAGCTGAACATAAGTATGAAGCTTGGTATAAAAAAGATAATACAAATACATTAATCGTTATCAGGCCAACCGTTGTATTTGGTGAAGGCAATAGAGGGAACGTATATAACCTATTCCGCCAAATAGCATCGGGTAAATTTTTAATGGTGGGTTCAGGTAATAATAAAAAATCTATGGCTTATGTAGAAAACATCGCTGCTTTCTTAAAATTTGCTACTAAAATAGAATCTGGTCATCATATATTTAATTATATTGATAAACCTGATTTTACTATGAATGAATTGACAGATATCATTTATACAGCTCTAGATAAACGACATACCCACATTAAAGTTCCTTATGCTATTGGATTACTTGGTGGATATTGTTTTGATGTTCTTTCTAAAGTTACAGGTAAAGAATTCCCTGTAAGCAGTATTCGAATCAAAAAATTCTGTGCCCGCACTCAATTTAAATCAAATAGTATTACTAATACTGATTTTAAAGCGCCAGTTACTCTTCAACAAGGTATTGCTAACACAGTTAAAAATGAATTTTTATAATAGATTAATTTTAAATAGTCTTTGTATTAACAAATAATTAAAATACACCCTACACTTCTCTACTTATTTTCTAATAAAAAATTAATTTTACATTAATTTAATAAGTATATGATCCTTATGATTGCTAAATATACTATACCTTTACTAAAGAGTGAGAATTAACACTAAAATATCTATTTTTATTCTAGTATAGTGAAATTATAAATACATATACTTTAGATAAGAGAAACCATGAAAATCACCATCTCCGGTACCGGCTATGTCGGTCTATCTAACGGGATACTGCTTTCCCAACACAACAAAGTTGTTGCGTTAGATATCAATAAAGAAAAAGTTGAATTACTTAACAAAAAAATCTCGCCAATTACAGACAAAGAAATTGAAGAGTTTTTAGCAACCAAAGAGCTCGACTTTACAGCAACATTAGATAAAGAATTCGCTTATAAAGATGCTGAATTCGTTATCATTGCTACACCAACCGATTATGATCCTAAAACGAACTATTTCAACACCTCTTCTGTAGAGTCTGTTATTCGTGATGTTTTAGAATATAATCCAAACACGACAATGATTATAAAATCAACCATTCCTGTTGGTTTTACCAAAGAGATGAGAGAGAAATATAATACCAATAATATTATTTTCTCCCCTGAGTTCTTACGTGAAGGTCGTGCGCTTTACGATAACTTATACCCATCTCGTATTGTGATTGGTGAACAATCAGAAAGAGCACAAAAGTTTGCTGACCTTTTACAACAAGGCGCACTGAAAAAAGATATTGATGTTCTGTTCACTGACTCCACAGAAGCCGAAGCGATTAAATTATTTGCTAATACTTATCTAGCACTCCGTGTTGCTTACTTTAATGAGCTAGATAGCTATGCCGAATCTTATGGCCTAAATGCAAGACAAATCATTGAAGGTGTCTGCTTAGATCCGCGTATTGGCAATCACTATAACAATCCATCATTCGGTTACGGCGGTTACTGCTTACCAAAAGATACCAAGCAACTGTTAGCCAACTACGACTCTGTCCCTAATAATATTATTAGTGCCATCGTGGAAGCAAACCGCACACGTAAAGATTTTATTGCAGACTCTATTATTGCAAAATCACCCAAAATCGTCGGCGTATATCGTTTAATTATGAAATCTGGCTCGGATAATTTCCGTTCTTCTTCTATCCAAGGCATTATGAAACGCATTAAAGCCAAAGGGATTGAAGTGGTGATTTATGAACCAGAGATGAAAGAAGAGACCTTCTTTAATTCAAAATTAATTCGTGATTTAAATGAGTTTAAAGCAATGTCTGATGTCATTATTACCAATAGAATGTCATCAGCACTAAACGATGTTGAAGAAAAAGTTTATACTCGTGACCTCTTTGGTAACGATTAAATCGATTTTATATGCTCAATATCGTCTTATTTGAACCCGAAATTCCACCGAATACGGGTAATATTATCCGCCTGTGTGCTAACACAGGCTTTCATCTTCATTTGATCCAACCATTGGGTTTTACTTGGGATGATAAACGTCTACGTCGTGCAGGGCTTGATTATCGTGAATTTGCTGATATTAAACAGCACCACGATTATTATGCTTTTTTAGAAAGTGAAGGTTTAAACCCTGATAATGCACAATCACCATCAGGTGCGCGTGTATTTGCCTTAACCACAAAAGGCACGCCAGCACATAGCAATGTCAGTTATCAAGATGGAGATTATCTCCTGTTTGGCCCTGAAACCCGTGGTTTGCCACCTTATGTATTAGATAATATGCCAACACAGCAGAAAATCAGAGTCCCAATGCTTGCTGATAGCCGCAGTATGAATCTGTCAAATACGGTTGCGGTTGTGGTTTTTGAGGCATGGCGCCAACTTGGTTATCCTGGTGCATTACTAAGAGACTGAAATGCAAAAAGCGCTGATCATAAATAATGACTAGCGCTTTTTAACTTCAAATAACTAACATGTTAATTTATTACATTGAGGATTGTTTTATTTCAGCAACAACCTTCGTGATATATCGACACCCTTCCCCTACATCCTTCAGTACTAATGCATGAGCTCCAATCACCGCATTATCACCAATCTCTATCTCACCGCCGATAATCGATGAGTTACAACCAATATAAACGTTATTACCAACCCGAATATCCGCTTTGCCATTCTTTTCTTTTACACCGATTGTCACACCTTGCATTAACGTCACATTCTCGCCTAGCTGACAGTAATTAGTTAGTACGATCCCTATGGGATGTGGTAATGAAAGGCCTTTACCTATGCGCGTTCTTAGTGAGATATCGTTGCAATATATACGATTGTTTTTAGCACCAATACGAATGCCTAATTTTTTGATAAAACGATTTTTAGAAAAATAAAAGAATTGGGCGACACGCCACCAAAATAGATAACGTGAACGTTGGCAGAAAAAAACACGGTGATAAAGTCTTATCCAACTAAAAGGCTTGTTATCACCTATATACTCAGCGTGTAAACAAGCCTTTAGTTCAGAAAGGGTGACTTCAGTTAATGCCATTAAATGCCATCACCACATTCAAAACCGGGTACGACACCATTAAAGTGTTGATCCATATCGAGTGAAGGCTTGTCACTGGTCGGCTTACCAACAATGCGAGCAGGAACACCAGCAACGGTAGTGTGCGCAGGAACTTCATGTAAAACGACTGATCCCGCACCAATTTTGGCACCGCGACCAATCTCGATATTGCCGAGTATTTTTGCACCCGCACCAATCATTACACCTTCACGCACTTTAGGATGACGGTCACCACAAGTTTTACCTGTTCCACCTAACGTCACAGATTGTAAAATAGAAACATCGTTCTCTACGATAGCGGTTTCACCAATTACAATGCCTGTTGCGTGATCAAGCATAATACCGTGGCCAATACGGGCAGCTGGATGAATATCAACACCAAAGGTCACAGAAATCTGGTTTTGCAGATACACCGCTAACGCTTTGCGATCTTGATTCCATAACCAATGCGCGATGCGATAAGCTTGTAAGGCATGGAAACCTTTTAAATAAAGCAGTGGTGTAGAGTATTTATCAACGGCAGGATCGCGTAAACGCACAGCCGAAATATCATAAGCTGCCGATTCAATCATAGAATTATCACTACGATATGCTTCTTCAACAATCTCCCGAACAGCAATCGCGGGCATTGTTTGAGTTGCTAGCTTATTTGCCAACATATAACTTAAGGCACTACCTAAGTTTTCATGTTTGAGTAATGTCGCATGGAAAAAACTCGCCAAAATTGGCTCGCAATCTGCCAAGCATCTTGCTTCATTTTTAATATGATCCCAGACTCTTTTTAGCTCTTCTAGCGACATACTCACTCTCATTCTTTTTACATCGAAGCCTAAGTAAAGACTTAGGCTTCTTATGTTTAAAACTGAAATAAATAACTATCTAAAATAGACTTAGAACAGATTGCTGTCTATCTCATCTTTAGTAGCTCGGCCTAATAAAGATAATGCCGCTTCTTTCGCGTCTTTATGCTGATATAAAATTTGGTAGATCTGCTCAGTAATAGGCATTTCAACACCAACTTGTTCGGCTAATGCGCGAACTTCTTTAGTATTACGATAGCCTTCAACTACTTGTCCAATTTTTTCTTGGGCAGTCTCCACATCAAGGCCTTGACCTAACATCATACCAAAGCGACGATTACGAGATTGGTTATCGGTACAGGTTAAAACTAAATCACCCAACCCCGCCATGCCCATAAAGGTTGCAGCATCTGCACCTAACGCTTTACCTAAACGGCTCATTTCAGCAAGGCCACGAGTAATCAATGCTGTACGCGCATTAGCACCAAACCCCATACCATCAGACATACCTGCGCCAATAGCAATCACGTTTTTTACCGCACCACCTAATTGGACACCGATAAAGTCAGGATTTTTATATACTCGGAAACTTTTGCCACAATGGAACAACTGTTGTAACTCTTCAGAGAAGGTATTGTCCGTTGAAGCCACAGAAATCGCAGTAGGCAGACCTGCTGCAAGCTCTTTGGCAAAAGTAGGGCCAGATAAAACTGCAAGCGGGATTTCATTACCTAATACTTCACGCGCTACATCTTGCAATAAGCGACCAGTATGAGCCTCAAGTCCTTTTGTCGCCCAAACAACACGTGCATCCTGACGTAAAAAGGGTTTGATCTGCTGTAATACATCACCAAAAACATGGCTTGGGATCACAACCAGAATATTACGGCTAGCTTCAATGGCTTTTTGCAAAGAAGCTTCCATGTATAAACTATCAGGAAAGGAAACATCGGGCAGAAAGGCCTGATTACAGCGAGCTTGCTCTAACGCAGCAACATGTTCAGGATCATGGCCCCAAAGTACAACATCATGGCCATTGCGCGCTAAGGTAATCGCTAAAGCGGTGCCGTATGAACCGGCACCGATAACTGTCATAGAAGCGTTCATTAAGCTTCTTCAGCCCCTTCATTAGCGGCATCAGTTTGTTGCTGTTGTAAATAGTTCATAAACAACGCATCAAAGTTAACTGGTGCTAAGTTCAGTTGTGGGAAAGTACCACGGCTGACTAAGTTAGTGATACATTCACGAGCATAAGGGAACAGAACGTTAGGGCAATATGCACCTAAGCAATGTGCTAATTGAGTGCCTTCAATACCTTCAACGGTGAAGATACCTGCTTGTTGCACTTCACACAGGAATGCAGTTTCGTTATCCATAGTTGCAGTTACAGTAACGCGCAGAATAACTTCATAGACGTTTTCAGCTAAAGTGTTAGAAGAAGTATCTAAATCTAATTTAACTTCTGGTTGCCACTCTTTTTGGAAAACTTGTGGGGCATTAGGCGCTTCAAAAGAGATATCTTTTGTATAGATACGTTGAATTTGAAAAGTCATCTCTTGGTTTTGCTGTTCTGACATAATAATCTTACCTTTTTATATCCTTATTAATTGAATAGCAGTAAGTATAGAACTCAATCTGCCCGCTCGTTATTTTTTACCTTTAGCCAGTGGTAAATTTTCACCACTCCAGCCTGAAAGACCATCTTTTAAGATAAAGACTTTTTCAAAACCGAGTTTAATTAAGCTTTCTGCCGGTTTTGCACCTTCAATGCCTGACGGTGATACAACAATAACTGGCTGTGATTTATATTTCTCCAGCTCAGCAATATTATTATTTTTGATTTCAGAAGGCGTTAAATTGATAGAATCAATGATGTGTCCTTTACGGAATTCATCACGGCTACGGATATCAACACACACCGCATTCTCTTTATTTATCAAAGAAATCGCTTCTGTACGGGAAATATTTTTCGTCTTAGAAAAAAGCCCTTTAAAGGTCAATACGATGA
This sequence comes from Proteus sp. G2673, assembly GCF_009915125.1. Lineage (NCBI taxonomy): Bacteria > Pseudomonadati > Pseudomonadota > Gammaproteobacteria > Enterobacterales > Morganellaceae > Proteus > Proteus sp. G2673. The sequence goes on along the minus strand of NZ_JAABLT010000014.1, from coordinate 117,270 downwards.
CCGCCACCAGCAGCGCAACCCAAACAAAACTTAACAGGGTGTGCCGGTTGAAAAATTGCATTACTTCTTGCAGCATAGGATGCAATCACTCTCGTTAGTTAAAAATAGTATCAAAGAGCCAAAGTATACCTTTGTCATGGCGCAATTACAGCCTATTCCTGCGTTTCTCTTTCAGTTTTTGCGGAAAGTTTCTCAACAATCATTTTTTTTATTGACGGATTTATGTACCATTAGTGTCGGTTCCGTGAAAAATGATGAATTGAAAAGGCCTTACCTTTTTACTCTACAGGATCCCTCTTCAGGCAAGCTATTAATAAATCAACATCCCTAATAGTGGCTACTTACGTATAAAATCGCCCATATTACGTAAGATTTATACCTGTCTGAGATACAACAACTATCTGTTATTTATTTAAAAGTATTGAGAACACGAGCATGTCGCAAACAAATCAAGTGCCTAAAATTGGATTCGTTTCATTAGGTTGCCCTAAAAATTTAGTGGACTCTGAACGTATCCTAACCGAACTGCGTACAGAAGGTTATCAAGTTGTTCCTACCTATAATGATGCTGATTTAGTCATCGTCAACACCTGTGGGTTTATTGACAGCGCAGTACAAGAATCGCTAGAAGCGATTGGTGAAGCACTCGATGAAAACGGTAAAGTTATTGTCACTGGTTGCTTAGGTGCAAAAGAGAACCAAATTCGTGAAGTGCATCCTAAAGTACTCGAAATCACAGGGCCTCATAGTTATGAGCAAGTTTTATCTCATATTCACCACTATGTCCCCAAACCTGATCACAACCCTTTTCTCAGCCTTGTTCCTGAACAGGGTGTAAAATTAACGCCCCGTCATTACGCGTATTTAAAAATTTCTGAAGGCTGTAATCATCGTTGTACTTTCTGCATCATCCCATCAATGCGAGGTGATTTAGATAGCCGTCCAATTGGTGAAGTATTAAGTGAAGCAAAAAGATTAGTTAATGCGGGCGTAAAAGAGTTACTGGTTATTTCTCAAGACACTTCTGCTTACGGTGTGGATACTAAACATCAAACAGGCTTTTGGGATGGAATGCCTGTCAAAACCAGTATGGTCAGTTTATGTGAACAACTGGCAAAATTAGGTATTTGGGTTCGCTTACATTATGTTTATCCATACCCACATGTCGATGATGTCATTCCTTTAATGGCTGAAGGTAAAATTTTGCCTTATTTGGATATTCCATTACAGCATGCTAGCCCTAAGATTTTAAAACTAATGAAACGCCCAGGTTCCGTTGAGCGTACCTTAGAGCGCGTAAAACGCTGGCGTGAAATTTGCCCAGAATTAACTTTACGTTCTACCTTTATTGTCGGTTTTCCGGGTGAAACAGAAGAAGATTTCCAAATGCTATTGGATTTCCTCACCGAAGCACGTTTAGATCGCGTAGGTTGCTTTAAATACAGCCCTGTTGATGGTGCAAAAGCAAATGAACTGGCAGATCAAGTGCCTGAAGAAGTGAAAGAAGAGCGTTATCATCGCTTTATGCAATTACAGCAACAAATTTCGACTGAACGTCTACAAGAGAAAATCGGTAAAGTGTTGCTTGTTATGATTGATGAAGTCGATGAAGAGGGGGCAATTGGTCGCAGTATGGCTGATGCGCCTGAAATTGATGGTGCCGTTTATCTCAATGAGCAATTTGATGTAGAACCAGGGCAAATCGTTCGTGTGCTTATTGAACATGCAGATGAATATGATCTGTGGGGTACTATCGTCGAATAATCTCTATCTTAGACAGCGTGATAATCTATTGCGCTGTCACATAGATTGCCTCTTTTTTCCTCTCTTCCACTATTATTGCTTTATAATCTCTTATTAATTGAATAGATTACCTGTTAGGTATTATCTGAAATTTCGGCTTTATTTCGTGTTAGCTGGTCAGTTGTTTTGTGGCATGAAATAATCTTACAAACTGTTATGAAGGGTACGTTGGTCAGATGGCAAAGAAAATGGATCTTCAAAAAAAAACACATCCGTCTTATCGTGTATTTTCTTTACCGTTAATCACGTTGATCATTAGCACAACGCTCTTTTCTGCATCTCCTGTTTTTGCTAACACATTAACAGATAATCGTAATCAGCTAAAAGATCTACAAACCACGATCGCAGAAAAAGAAAAACAGGTTCAAGAACAGCAAAAACAACGAACTGCACTTCTTAATCAATTAAAAACGCAAGAAACCCAAATCTCTAATGCCAGTCGCTCTGTGCATGAAACACAAAACCGCTTACAAACATTGGGTAAAGAGATAAAAACCATTACCGCAAATATTGCACGTCTACAAAAACAGTATCAGTCTCAACAAGAGTTATTAGCTCGCCAAATGGATGCGGCTTATCGTCAGGGTAAACATCAAGGTATAGAGCTTCTATTTCGAGGTGAAGAAGGCCAACGTGAAGAGCGTATTTTAGCGTATTACAGCTATATCAATGATGCGCGCAAAGAGACAATGGCCGAACTGGCTGAAACCTCAAAAGAACTGGAAGCGGAAAAAGCCGCACAGCAAGCAAAACAAAACGAACAAAAACAAGTCTTAACTAAACAACAACAAGAAAAACAAAAGCTGGATAACGCATTAGCCGCGCGACAAAAAACACTAACCCAACTTGAATCCACCTTAAAAGCGGATCAGAAAAACTTAGCCACTATGCGAGCTAACGAAGCGCGATTAAGAAATAAAATTGCGCAAGCAGAGCGAGAAGCCAAAGCTCGCGCAGAACGTGAAGCCCGAGAAGCGGCACGCATTGCAGCCAAACAACGAGAAGCTCAACAGCGCGGTTCAACCTATAAACCAACAGCTGAAGAGCAATCATTGATGTCACGTACTGGTGGTTTAGGTAAACCTGCGGGACAAGCAATTTGGCCAATAAGAGGCTCTTTATTACACCGTTTTGGTGAATCTATTTCTGGCTCTGGTGAATTACGTTGGAAAGGAATTGTCATACCTGCTGCACAAGGCACAGAAGTAAAAGCCATTGCTGATGGGCGAGTGTTATTAGCCGATTGGCTTCAAGGCTATGGTTTAGTGGTTGTGGTTGAGCATGGTAAAGGTGATATGAGCCTTTACGGTTATAACCAAAGTGCTTTAGTGAGTGTTGGTCAACAGGTTAAAGCAGGCCAGCCTATTGCTTTAGTTGGTAACAGTGGTGGGCAAGAGCGTTCAGCACTCTATTTTGAAATTAGACGTCAAGGAAAAGCAGTAAACCCTGTTCCTTGGCTTGGGAGGTAGGTTTGAAATTACTTGGCACATTACAACGCAAGCGTCCGTTTTTACTTAGTTTAATGTTGCTAAGTCTGGTTGTAAGTACACCTGTATTTGCAGCCAAATTAGCCATTGTGATTGATGACTTTGGTTATCGAAAAAAAGAAGATAACCAGATTTTACTACTCCCTACAGCCGTTTCTATCGCTATTTTACCTGATTCTCCTCATGGAAAAGAAATCGCGACGAGAGCACATGCACAAGGGCGGGAAATCCTGATCCACATGCCTATGGCGCCAATTAGCAAACAACCTCTAGAACGCGATACTTTAAAACCGTCTATGGATCAGGCTGAAATTAATCGTATTATTCAACATGCTATTAATAATGTGCCTTACGCTGTCGGTATGAATAACCATATGGGTAGTGCGATGACATCAGATAGGCAAGCGATGGATAGAGTCATTAAAGCGCTTAATCACTCAAACCTCTATTTTTTAGATAGCGTAACCATTGGTAATACACAAGCTGCCACTGCTGCCAAAGCCGCGGGCGTTCCCTCTTTACGTCGCCATGTGTTTTTAGATAATGTGCAAACGGAAGCCGAAACCCGACAACAGCTTAATCGTGCTATTGCTTTAGCGCGAAAAAATGGCTCTGCGATTGCTATCGGACATCCTCATCCCTCAACTGTTAGGGCATTACAACAACAGTTGCCTTTATTACCTGCGGATATTCAACTGGTTGCACCAAGTACTCTATTAAATCCACAGTCAGAAAAACCGATACAACCCGAACCGCCTAAAGTTGTCCCCCCCACAGAACAACCGCAAGAGCCAAAACCTGCATCTTGGCTAAAACCTGCACAAAAAGCGATTATTTCGATGAAAAAAAGTACACTAATTAATACGTTATCCAGTGGATTTAGCTCATCAGAAAAAAAGAAAATACCCAATACGCCTACTCCAAACGAAACGGGTGAAATAAAAGAATAACGCAATAAAAAAGAGCCTGTTAAGGCTCTTTTTTCGCTTAATGATCACTCATTACTGCCAATCTAAAATCACTTTACCAGATTGACCTGAGCGCATGATATCAAAGCCTTTTTGGAATTCATCAATAGGAAACTGATGCGTAATAATAGGCGAAATATCAAGGCCAGACTGAATAAGTGCTGCCATTTTATACCATGTTTCGAACATCTCACGACCGTAGATACCTTTAATAAACAGTCCTTTAAAGATAACTTGTCCCCAATCAATTGCCATATCAGAAGGCGGAATACCCAACAGCGCAATACGACCGCCATGATTCATGGTATTCAGCATGGTACGAAACGCAGGTGGTGCGCCTGACATTTCTAGACCTACATCAAATCCTTCAGTCATACCTAACTCTTTCATCACATCGATTAAGTTTTCTTTGCTGACATTTACGGCTCGGGTAACGCCCATTTTTTTAGCAAGATCAAGACGATATTCATTAACATCAGTGATCACCACATGACGAGCGCCAACATGCTTACAAATTGCAGCCGCCATAATACCAATAGGGCCAGCGCCGGAAACCAACACATCTTCGCCTACTAAATCAAAAGATAATGCGGTATGTACAGCATTACCAAAGGGATCAAAAATAGCCGCTAATTCATCAGGAATATTGTCTGGGATTTTAAATGCATTAAAGGCGGGGATAACTAAATATTCAGCAAAACAGCCCGGGCGATTTACCCCTACACCAATAGTATTACGGCATAAATGAGTGCGACCACCGCGACAATTACGACAATGACCACAAGTGATATGCCCTTCACCCGAGACACGATCACCAATATTAAAACCTTTAACTTCCTGCCCTATCGCCACAATTTCACCGATATATTCATGACCAACAACCATCGGTACAGGAATTGTTTTTTGTGACCACTCATCCCAGTTATAAATATGAACATCAGTGCCACAAATTGCTGTTTTGCGAATTTTGATCATCACATCGTTATGACCAATTTCAGGTACTGGAACATCGGTCATCCAGATACCTTCTTGTGCTTTTAATTTTGACAATGCTTTCATAGAGTAACCTTATGCAATCACATTAAGTTCTTTGCCAATTTTGATAAATGCCGCCACTGCACGCTCAATTTGTTCAGTGGTGTGTGCTGCCGACATTTGTGTACGAATACGTGCTTGCCCTTGAGGTACAACAGGATAGAAAAATCCTGTGACATAAATTCCTTCATCAAGTAAGCGTGTTGCAAACTCTTGTGCTAATTTAGCCTCTCCTAACATCACTGGAATAATGGCATGATCTGCGCCAGCCAATGTAAAACCCGCCGCACTCATTTTTTCACGGAAAAGTGAAGCGTTACGCCATAAACGAGCACGAATTTCATCTCCTGATTTCAGCATATCTAAAACAGCAATAGAGGCTGAAACAATTGCAGGGGCTAATGAATTGGAGAATAAATAAGGGCGAGAACGTTGACGTAACCACTCAACCACTTCTTTACGAGCTGCGGTATAACCACCAGAAGCACCACCTAGCGCTTTACCTAAAGTACCCGTGATAATGTCAACTCTTCCCATTACATCGCAATATTCATGGGTTCCGCGACCTTGCGCCCCCACAAAACCCACGGCATGCGAATCATCGACCATCACTAATGCACCGAATTCATCCGCTAAATCACAGATAGATTTTAGGTCGGCAATCACGCCATCCATTGAAAATACACCATCAGTGGCGATCATAATGTGGCGAGCATTATCTGCTTTAGCTTTTTCAAGTTGTGTGCGCAGTTCTGCCATATCGTTATTGGCGTAGCGATAGCGTTTTGCTTTACATAAACGCACACCATCGATAATAGAAGCATGGTTTAAGGCATCAGAAATAATGGCATCTTCAGGGCCCATTAATGTTTCAAATAATCCACCATTCGCATCAAAGCAAGATGAATACAGAATGGCATCTTCCATTCCTAAAAATTCAGCGATTTTATTTTCTAATGTTTTATGTGAATCTTGAGTACCACAAATAAAACGCACAGAAGCCATACCAAACCCGTGGCTGTCCATACCCGCTTTTGCAGCTTCAATTAATTTTGGATGATTAGCCAAACCTAAATAGTTATTGGCACAGAAGTTAATAACATGGCTTCCGTCAGCAACGGCGATATCTGCGTTTTGTGAAGAAGTGATGATGCGCTCATTTTTAAACAGGCCATCTTGACGAGTTTGTTCGAGTTGTTGATTAATTTGTTGGTAAAACGCGGGAGTAGGCATACTTTCTCCTAAACAGAGACAAAAAGAGACTATGGTTATAATTGATTATAATACAATCACGTTGTTTCTTATTTTATGCTTTTGCTCTATTAAAAACGACAAATGTAAACAAATAATGTTATTTATGTAATTAAGATCACTAATACACACTGTGTTTTTCGAGAATTCCAGCTTGTTATTCCGTGATGAATACTACCGTTAACGCTGTTCAGTGTTATTATAGACCTAGAGCTAATTTTAGATTTTTATATGAAGGGGTAGCCACATGATTATCGTCACGGGCGGTGCAGGTTTTATCGGCAGCAATATTGTTAAAGCATTAAATGATGAAGGTTATACCGATATATTGGTTGTTGATAACCTTAAAGATGGCACCAAGTTCGTGAATTTGGTTGATTTGAATATCACTGATTACATGGATAAAGAAGACTTTATTGCGAGTATTGTTGCAGGTGATGATTTTGGTGATATTGATGCCGTTTTCCATGAAGGTGCTTGCTCTTCTACCACTGAGTGGGATGGCAAATATATGATGGATAACAACTATCAATATTCTAAAGAACTACTCCACTACTGCTTAGATCGCCAAATTCCTTTCTTGTATGCCTCTTCCGCTGCTACTTATGGTGGTCGTACGGATAACTTTATTGAAGAGAGAAAATACGAAGCACCTTTAAATATCTACGGTTATTCAAAATTCTTATTCGATGAATATGTGCGTCAGATTTTACCTGAAGCAGAATCGATGATTTGTGGCTTCCGTTATTTTAATGTTTATGGCCCTCGTGAAGGACATAAAGGTGGCATGGCAAGTGTTGCATTCCATTTAAATAACCAAGTCAATGCCGGTCAAAATCCAAAATTATTTGAAGGTAGCGAAACCTTCCAACGTGACTTTATTTATGTGGGTGATGTTGCCGCGGTTAATTTATGGTTCTGGCGCAATAATGTATCCGGTATTTTTAACTGTGGTACAGGTCGTGCTGAATCATTCCAAGCGGTTGCGGATGCCGTTATTGCTCATCATAAAGATAAAGATCTCTCTATCGAACATATTGAGTTCCCAGAAAAATTGAAAGGTCGTTACCAAGCCTTTACTCAAGCTGATCTAACAAATTTACGTAAAGCAGGTTATACCGCACCATTTAAAACGGTTGCCGAAGGTGTCGAGCTTTATATGCAATGGTTAAATCAAGGTAAGTAATCGCTGTTTATGAAAATCTTTGTGGTAGGGCCTTCATGGGTCGGGGACATGATGATGTCCCAAAGTCTTTATCGTACATTGAAAGCATTACATCCTGCGGCAACGATTGATGTGATGGCACCAGCGTGGTGCCGTCCATTATTAGAAAAGATGCCAGAAGTTGATAATGCAATACCAATGCCATTAGGTCATGGAGCTTTAGCCATTGGTGAACGCCGTCGTTTAGGAAAACAATTAAAAGAGAATGGTTACACGCATGCTTATGTATTACCTAACTCATTTAAATCGGCATTAGTGCCTTTCTTTGCAGATATTCCTAAGCGTACAGGCTGGCGTGGAGAGATGCGCTATGGTCTATTAAATGATTTGCGACCTTTAGATAAAGATGCATTTCCTTTGATGGTTGAACGCTATGTCGCGCTAGCTTATGACAAACTAAAAGTCCAAAAAGCGACTGATTTACCTCAACCTCTGTTATGGCCTAAGTTATCAGTAACCGAGAGTGATATCTCCACCACATTGCATCAATTTTCATTATCTACTCAACGTCCTGCTATCGGTTTTTGCCCAGGCGCTGAATTTGGCCCCGCTAAACGTTGGCCCCATTATCATTATGCCGCTTTAGCGCAGAAACTCATTACAGAACAAGGGTATCAAATCTTCTTGTTTGGCTCTCAAAAAGACAACGAAGCAGGCGAAGAGATAAAACAAACGCTGACGCCAGAAGCTCGTGAAGCCTGTTTTAATCTCGCTGGCAAAACCAGTCTTGAACAAGCAGTAAACTTGATTGCATCTTGTAAAGCCGTTGTCAGTAATGACTCTGGTTTAATGCACGTTGCAGCCGCGTTAGAGCGCCCGTTAGTCGCCCTTTATGGTCCAAGTAGCCCTGATTTTACGCCACCGTTATCCCATAAAGCACGCGTGATCCGCTTAATTACTGGCTACCACAAAGTGCGTAAAGGGGATGCCGAACAAGGCTATCACCAAAGCTTAATAGATATTCAGCCAGAGAAGGTTTTTGCTGAATTAGAAAATTTATTGTCAACGGAGCCATCAGCGTGAAGCGGGTATTAATCGTTAAAACCTCTTCCATGGGCGATGTGTTACATACATTGCCAGCATTAACTGATGCAATAAATGTTTATCCTGATATTCGTTTTGATTGGGTAGTCGAAGAGGGTTTTGCCCAGATCCCAAGTTGGCATCAAGCTGTTGATACAGTGATCCCAGTGGCAATACGCCGTTGGCGAAAAAACTGGTTTAGTGCGCCTATTCGTGCAGAGCGCATGCAATTTCGTCGCGCTATTCAAGCGCATCATTATGATGCCGTGATTGATGCACAAGGTTTACTGAAAAGTGCATTCTTAGTGACTCGATACGCCAAAGGCACTAAACATGGTTATTCGCGTCAATGCGCTCGTGAACCTTTGGCCAGTTTTTTCTACGATATTCGCCACGATGTCAGTAAAAAAATGCATGCGGTTGAACGAATTCGCCAACTATTTGCCTTAAGCTTAAATTACCCGATCCCTCAATCTCAAGGTGATTATGGGATTGCACAGCATTTTCTCTCACTTCCCGCCTTTGATGAGCGCCCTTATTTAGTCTTTCTACACGCAACTACGCGTGATGAAAAACACTGGCCAGAATCCCATTGGCGAGAATTAATCGCCCTACTTGCAGATTCAGGGATACGCATTAAATTGCCTTGGGGTGCAGAGCATGAACATCAACGTGCCATTCGCTTAGCCGCAGATTTCGACTATGTTGATGTATTGCCCAAAATGTCGCTAGCACAAGTAGCTCAGGTTATTGCGGGTGCGAAAAGTGTGGTGTCTGTCGATACAGGGTTAAGTCACTTAACTGCGGCACTGGATAAACCCAATATCACGCTCTTTGGCCCTACCAATCCCGGTTTGATTGGCGGTTACGGTAAGGCACAAATGTCAGTGAAAGCAAAAGGTGGGGATATTGCGGAGATAAAGCCACAGCAAATATTCGACCTTCTTGATATTTAGCTCAATAAGCCTTAAAAGTGATTAGTCTTTTAGGGTTTTATTGACGGCATCAAAAACTTCATCAACTGTAATAAGATCCATTGATGCTGGTATTTCCTCATTTGAGCTAGGCTTCTTATTAATAATGGTATGTAAATGAAGATCTTGATAAGGCCCCGTCCATTTAGGATCTGCAGTCGCAAATAAACTTACAGTTGGACGCTGTAATGTAATCGCTAAATGCAGAGGCCCAGTATCTCCGGTGACTAATACATCCATTATTTGGATCTGACTTAACAAGTCAGGTAATGAAGTTTTACCAACTAGATTTTCAATATTGCTATGATATTTTTCTGGCAACAATACAAAAAATTCTTCAGGTAATTCTAATTCTCGCGGAGATCCTATTAATTTAATTTGTATTGTTGGTTTACTATCAATTAGCTTTTGCGCTAATTCAACAAAGTATTTAACAGGCCACCTACGCTCTTGCGTTGATGCCCCCATCTGAAATCCAACAATATGATAGTTTCCTTTATCTAATTGTTCTACTTCACAAGTAATTTCCATTCTTGTATCCGAGCTATCTATTCCTAAATAACGAATAATATTAAGTTTACTTTGAACAACATGGCAATTAGGAGGCTGATGCTCAGCAATAATCCATTTCTGAAACCATTTAGGGATCACATGAAAAGTATTACGTAATATATACTGACAGCCCGCCATTACTGCAAATAGCACATCATAAGGAAGATGAGAATGGAGAATAACCGCTAATTCAGGTTTATATTTTTTGGCCTGTAAAGCAATGGGAAGTAGATTTTTTATCTTATTATCCCAATAAACCACACTATCTATTTGATCATAGTTTTCAACTAATAATCTATTTTTTTCGCTGGAAACCAATGTGATATGTGCATTAGGGTAATGTGCACGAATCGCTCTTATTGCTGGGGTATTAAACATAAAATCACCCAGCGCTGTCGTAGAAAAAATAAGAATACTGTTAAATTGAATATCAGATGAAAATGTATCCGTTTTTTTCATCTTACCAAAAAGTGGGTTATAAATATTTAGGAAGTTATGTACCCATTTTAATTTCTTTAACTTCATCTTATTTTGCCTGCACCTGACTTTGATAATACTCAGCTAATGTCATTCCCTGCACTTTATCTGATAAGAAGCTAAATAAGGTTTCTAAGTCGTTATATAACCCTTCAATATCTTTTTCAGTACGGAATGTTGGACTACCACCCGGCATAAATTCAGACGAATGCAACATAAATTCAATATGGTCATTGCCTTGAGCTAATGATTTTTCTGCTACATCAATCATCTGTTGGGCATTGCCACCTTTAGGGCGTAGCCAATTTACAGAAGGTGCTCGCTGCTTCCCTCTTAATTTATCGTAACTCTGCTTAATTTTATTCATTAAAGGCGAGTGCTTATATTGAATACTCATCGGCACTTCTAGCAATGTAGAATTGCCCGGTTTAGTGATATCTTCTAGATCCATAAAATAAGCATGGCTAGGAAAATCAGTATAATTAGTGCCTCCTGATTGTGTAGGATCACCTTTAGTCAATCGCCAATCTACTTTAGGTGTTACAGAACAATCGACTTGATAACCAAATTCAACTAAAAGTTGTGCATAAATCTCATTAAATGCCCAACGCCCCGCACGGTGGCTTAACATTTTGGTTTGTAGTTTATCTTCAAGTAAGTCTGTCATTAATGCGATTTTTTCTCGCATTTGATCTTTGGGGTATTCAATTAAATAAGGCTGATAACGTAAATCATCATCTGTTAAAGGTGTTAGTGGTGGACTATTCCACGCATGTAAGTGCATACCAATTTCACCGGTATTGCGGGCAATTACATCACGAGCAAACTCAATATAGGCATCATCCATTACCATTTCATAATTTGTTAGCCAAACAGGTTTAAAATGGAAACGCTCACAAAGCTGCTGAAAACGGGGTAAAAAATGCGTATTTTGTGTAGTAATATCACGTTCATTTTCCCAAAGATTATCGCCTTCGGTATCTAATGTGATAATAAATGCTGGTTTAGTCATGCATTCCCCGCCAACTTATGGATTATAGGTTCATAATTGAATGAATTGTTCTATGTTACGCAGTAGAAAACGGCAATTCAATCAATATAAATGCCGTATGGTAGATGCATTCTGTGGATTTGTTTACAATTAGAGTATCTCACTAAAGCTAAAGTAATTATGACTAATATAAATCAATCATTTAATAGAATACTGGTTATTAAACTCCAACATCATGGAGATATGTTATTAACGACACCCGTTATATGCTCATTAAAATCAGCTTATCCTAATGCAACGATTGATGTTTTATTATACAAAGAAACATTACCTATGCTTGAGCACAACCCATTAATCAATCATATTTTTTATCTTGATCGTAATTGGAAACATCAAGGTAAGTTGACTCGATTAAAAAAAGAGTGGGAACTTGGCCGAACATTACAAAAACAGCAGTACGACTTAGTGGTAAACTTAGCTGATCAATGGAAAGCGGCCATTTTTGCTTTACTTACCAAAGCAAAAACACGTTTAGGCTTTGAATTTGAAAAGCGCAAAGACAGCCAATTCTGGCAAACGTGCCATAACATCATAATTTCTACGGCAGATCATGGACAACTGCACACTGTTGAACAAAATCTGAGTATCCTGACTCCACTTAATATTCCTATCATTTCGGATGTTATGATGGCTTATAGCGAAGCAGACAAACAGTGGTTAGCGGAGACTATTGAAAAATATCATCTCCCTAAAAACTATATCGTTATACAACCAACATCTCGCTGGTTTTTCAAATGCTGGGATGAAGATAAAATAGCGACTTTAATTACAAAGCTTCAGCAAAGTCATTATTCCATAGTGTTAACCTCAGGCCCAGAAGCAAAAGAATTAGAGATGATAGAAACCATTTTGACACAATGCCCTAACAAAGAAATGATAACGGTTTTAGCTGGGCAAACATCTTTATCTCAACTTGCTGTATTAATTGATAATGCAGGACTTTTTATTGGTGTTGATTCTGTTGCAATGCATATGGCTGCGGCATTAAAAACCCCTTTAGTTGCTCTTTTTGGTCCTTCTAAACTTGAGCATTGGCATCCTTGGCAAGCGATAGGCGAAACAATATGGGCGGGCGATTATGATGATATTCCACACCCAGATCATATAAAAACAGACACCCAACAACGCTATCTTTCTGCTATTCCTGTTGATGTAGTTTACAACACAGCTATAAGGCACTTATCTTAATGAATCACCCATTACGACTCGCCATTGTTAGACAAAAGTATCGCCCTGATGGTGGCGCTGAGCGCTTTATTGCCCGCGCATTAGATGCATTATCAAACGACGATCTTGAACTCAATGTGATCACGCGAGAATGGCAAGGTGAAACTAACCCAGATTGGCATATTCACTTATGTAATCCTCGAAAATTAGGCAGAATTAGCCGGGAATCGGGTTTCGCTAAAGCAGCTAGAGCATGTTGGCAAGAACATCATTTTGATATTGTTCAAAGTCATGAACGTATCGCAGGTTGTGATATTTTTCGTGCTGGTGATGGTGTGCATCGCCGATGGCTATTACAACGCCAAAGAATATTACCGAATTGGAAAGGTCGTTGGCTATTTTATGATAGATACCATCGCTATGTTATGAATACAGAAAAGCAGATGTATGCTGATCCTGCATTAAAACAAGTTATCTGTAATTCACAGATGGTAAAAAATGAAATTATTGAGGATTTTGGTGTCTCTGCCGATAAAATAACTGTCATTTATAATGCAATTGACCATAATGTTTTTGTGCCTGCGACAACGTCTCAAAAACAGAGATTAAAGACTCAATATGATATTCCACAAGATGTACCTTGTTTTATTTATGTGGGATCTGGTTTTGAACGCAAAGGATTAGCTGCTGCTATTTCAGCAATAGCAAAGACATCAGCTATATTGTTAGTTGTTGGAAGTGATAAAAATCAGCGAAAATACGAACAACTCGCAACACAATTAGGTTGTAAACAACGTATTTTCTTTTTAGGTATGCAGAAAAAAACGCTCGATTTTTATCAAATGGCGGATGCATTGCTTCTTCCTACTCTTTACGATCCTTTCCCTAATGTTATTCTTGAGGCATTATCGTGCGGTTTGCCCGTGATCACTTCAACAACTTGTGGTGGTGCGGAATTTATTCAAAATGATAAAAATGGATTTGTTTGTGATGCATTAGATATTTCAGCATTAACTAATGCGATTGTGCAGATCCCCCAAAATACTGCGTGGACTGAAATGTCACAGGTGGCGAGAGAGACTATCCTCCCTTATACGCCACAACGATTATCAGGCGAGCTTATTTCACTTTATAAACGGATATTAGCCTTGTGAGTCAACAACATATACTTTTTATTATTGATGGATTACCGGGTGGTGGCGCTGAAAATGTCACGCTCAGGTTAGCTAATGGTTTTCATCAAGCAGGATATCAAGTCACACTGCTATCCTTACATAATAAATTAGCGTATGAACTACCTGATTTTATTGATTATATTGTTGATCATGATAACTATCGTGGTATCTTCAGAAAATTGACTGAAATATCGCGTAGAGCCAAATCCCTTGATAAGGTACTAATACAACTTTTTGCAAAGAAAGGGCGCCCTGCACTTGTTCTTTCTAACTTACATAAAACAGACCGTATTGTTTACCGATCCAAACAACTAAAAAGCTGTAATGTTTGGTACTGTATTCATGGCATTTACTCTCAATCTTATCTTGGAAATAAATCTGGCTTTTCATATTGGTTGAAAAAAACCAAAATTCAGCGAGTTTATAAAGATAAAAATCTCGTCTGTGTATCCAATGCAGTTAAAGATGATTTAATAAACGCCATTGGCATCCATGCCCATCAATTAAAAACTATCTATAACCCTTTTAATATTGAAGAAATACAACAAAAAGCCACCTTTCCTAATGTATTAACTCAACAAGAGTATATTTTACATGTGGGTCGATTACATGAAGTAAAAAGACAAGATAGATTAATTGAAGCTTTTGCTAAAGCGGATTTACCTTGCCAACTTATTATCTTAGGTGAAGGCACCCCCTCCGTTAAACAACGATTAGAAGCTCAAATTAAACAACTTAACTTAATAGAAAAAGTCATCCTTGCGGGTTTTATCCCAAACCCTCTCCCCGCAATCAAAGGCGCTAAAGTAGTTGCATTAAGCTCTGATAGTGAAGGGCTTCCTACCGTATTAATTGAAGCATTAATCTGCGGCGTACCTATCGTCAGTACTCGATGCCCTGGTGGAGTCAGCGAAATTATGACAGACGAACTTTCTGATTACCTTTCGACAATGGATAGTGACTCTCTCGCAGAAAAGCTTCGCCTTGCATATTATTCACCACCTCAAATATTGCCATCATCCTATGCAAAATTTGAACTAAACCATATTTTAAAGCAGTATATCGCTTTAATTCCTTAATCCGCGCTTACTTGTTTTACACACTTTATCCCACACAGTGTGATACTATAAGCGTTCGTCTAGATAAGTGAATTTGATAGCATGTTGTTGCGTTTATATCAGGTACTTCTTTACCTTATTCAACCTCTGATTTGGTTGCGTCTTTTATTACGCAGCCGTAAAGCCCCCGCCTACCGAAAACGGTGGGGAGAGCGCTATGGCTTTTGCAAAGGCAAAGTCGTGCCTCAAGGGATATTATTGCACTCCGTCTCTGTCGGTGAGACTCTCGCCGCAGTACCGCTTGTTCGCGCCCTTCGCCATCACTATCCTGATTTACCTATAACAGTCACGACCATGACTCCGACAGGTTCGGAGCGTGTGCGTTCTGCGTTTGGTGATGATGTTTACCATGTCTATCTTCCTTATGATTTACCCGGTTCAGTTAATCGTTTTCTTAAAACGGTTGACCCCAAACTGGTGATCATTATGGAAACAGAGTTATGGCCTAACTTAATTTCAAAACTGCATCAACGAAAAATTCCGTTGATTATCGCCAATGCTCGTTTATCAGAACGCTCTGCCGCTGGTTATCAGAAATTGGGCAGTTTCGTCAAAACGATGCTGCAAAAGATCACCTTAATTGCCGCTCAAAACCAAGAAGATGGTGAGCGTTTTATCGAATTAGGGCTTAAACGTTCACATTTGCATGTTACAGGTAGCCTAAAATTTGATATTTCAGTTACCCCTGAATTAGCCGCAAGAGCCGTTGCTTTACGCCGTCAATGGGCAGCTCATCGCCCAGTTTGGATTGCAACAAGTACCCATGAAGGCGAAGAAAGTATTATTTTAGAGACACATAAAAAGCTACTGACACAATTTCCTCAACTTTTGTTGATTTTAGTGCCTCGACACCCAGAGCGTTTTCCTAAAGCAGAACAGTTAACTCGTGAAGCAGGGCTAAAATATACCTTACGAAGCACGGATGCTGTACCCGATGCACAGACCCAAGTGGTGATTGGCGACACCATGGGTGAACTGATGTTGCTCTATGGTATTGCCGATCTGGCATTTGTGGGGGGAAGTTTAGTTGAGCGTGGTGGTCATAATCCTTTAGAAGCCGCTGCCCACGCTATCCCTGTAATTATGGGACCACATACTTTTAATTTTAAAAATATCTGTGCCAAACTTGATCAAGCTGAAGGATTAATTACTGTTACAGACAGTGAATCAATGGCAACCGCGATTGCCTCACTGCTTAATGATGAAGATTATCGCCGTTACTATGGTCGCCATGCCGTTGAAGTGCTTCATGAAAACCAAGGAGCATTACTGCGTTTGCTTACCTTACTTTCACCTTATCTTCCCCCTCGGAGTCACTAATGAGCCAAAGTAAGCGCCTTTCTGTGGTGATGATCAGTAAAAATGTCGCTGATGTCATTGGCGAGTGCTTAGACTCTGTACAATGGGCGGATGAAATTATTGTGTTGGATTCAGGTAGCCAAGATAACACTCGTCATATTGCGACAGAAAAAGGGGCTAAAGTCTTTATCAACAGTGAATGGCCAGGATTTGGCAAACAGCGTCAACTGGCGCAACAATATGCTACTGGCGATTATATTTTTATGATTGATAGTGATGAACGTGTCACTCCTGAACTAAAAGTCAGCATTCAAGCTATTTTGCAGCAACCTGAAGAAAATGTGGTTTATAACTGTGCTCGCCGTAATTTATTTATGGGGCGCTTTATGAAACACAGTGGTTGGTATCCGGATAAAGTGACCCGTTTATATGCTCGTGAACGTTATCAATATAACAATAATTTGGTTCATGAATCGTTAGAAACCCAAGGTGCGACTACCAAAACATTACAAGGTGACCTCTTACATCTTACTTGTCGTGATTTAATGGAGTTTCAGCAAAAGCAGCTAAAATATGCCGCCGAATGGGCAAAAGAGCGTCATCAACAAGGTAAAAAAGCCAGTTTCGGCTCAATCTTAAGTCATACGTTAGGCGCCTTTTTTAAGACTTGGTTATTAAGAATGGGGTTTTTAGACGGAAAACAGGGGTTGATATTGGCATTTGTTAACGCACAGTATACCTTTAATAAATACGCCTCTTTATGGGAACTCAGCCAGAAGACTGTAAATAATGAAAAATAAAGCTATCTACCCCGGAACTTTCGATCCCATCACTTATGGCCATATCGATATTTTAACCCGCGCAGCAGGTATGTTTGATACGGTTTTATTAGCGATTGCTGATAGCGCCCGTAAAAATCCGATGTTTACCTTAGAAGAACGAGTTGATTTAGCCAAACAGGTAACGAGTCATTTATCCAATGTTGAAGTAGTGGGGTTTAGTGAACTAATGGCTAACTTTGCTAAACAACAACAAGCGACGATTTTAATTCGTGGTGTTCGTAGCGTTTCTGATTTTGAATATGAATGGCAACTGGCGAATATGAACCGTCATTTTGCACCCGATCTTGATAGCGTATTTTTACTGCCCTCTCAAAATCTTTCATTTGTCTCTTCATCTTTAATTAAAGATGTTGCGCGTCATGACGGTGATGTCTCTACGTTTTTACCTGACGTTGTCACCACCGCCATGCTAAAAAAACTCGGTAAGATTTAACGCTCGTTCTCACCATGTTGGCAATGTCGGCAAAAAAATGTGCTACGTTGCCCTTGCTTTATACTTTCAATCGGTTGCCCACAAATTAAACACGGTTTGTCTTTACGCCCATAAACAAATAGCTCTTGTGCAAAATAACCGGGTTTACCATCAGACTGTAGAAAATCTTTAAGTGTTGTCCCACCTTGCTCAATGGAGCGGGTTAATACCCGTTTGATCGCCGTAACAAGAACTTCACACTCTTCTGATGTTAAGCTATTGGCTTTTCTATCTGGCATAATACCTGATGAAAATAGTGCTTCATTAGCATAAATATTACCGACGCCAACCACTAATTTATTATCCATTAACCACGGTTTGATGGCTGTTTTTTTATTTTTAGACTGTTGATAGAGATATTCGGCATTAAATTCATCCGAAAGCGGCTCTGGCCCTAAATGGGCTAATACCGTGCTTGTGGCTAAATCTTCACACCATAGCCAAGCACCAAAGCGCCGAGGATCGGTATAACGCAGTACCTTGCCATCACGAAAAACCAAATCGATATGATCATGTTTTTCTTCAGGTTGCTCTTCTAATAAAATACGTACACTTCCTGACATCCCTAAATGAATAATGATCCATCCTGTATTAAGCTCGACTAGCAAGTATTTAGCGCGTCGTTTTACGCTTAAAATAGGTTCATCCAATAAGGTTTTTATTTTTTCTGAGACAGGCCAGCGTAATTTACTATTACGCACAATGGCGTAGTGCAACACATTACCCACAAGATGAGGCTCAATACCTCGACGACTGGTTTCGACTTCTGGCAATTCTGGCACAGGTGACTCCATGATTATCAGATAAGAGATACAGCGATAACATCATTTTTATTGTATGATCAGCTTCCCTAAAAGTATAAAGGACGATAGCAGATTATTATGATGGTGTTTAAAGACTATAGTAAAAAATCCCTGTGGAATTTATCCATTATTGGGCTTTACATTATATTGATCTACTTACCGGATATCACCCGTTATAAAAATATTGTGATCGGATTGATTGGTGCAACAGCGCTGTGGTATCTGGTACGTGATTTTAAAACTATCTGTAAAATTTTTAAAAATAATCTGGCTTTCTCGCTACTGTTTTTATTACTGACTATTGGTTATTCCATACTGATTTCTGTCGAGCCAAATATTAGTATCAAAGAAGTAAATAAGCCTATTTTAAATGGCTTACTGCTTTTTGCTGTTACCTTTCCGATTGTATTATATAAAGAAAAACCCACTGATATTGCCAAGATGGTGATGGTAGCTTTTGCAATTGGATTGTTGGTGATTATGGCAAAAGAACTGGTGCAGTATTATTTAGAGTATCAGAAAGGTATTTGGCCTTTTACAATAAAAAGTCAGTTAATTCATAGGGAAATATCCTATGCTCTTCTTTTTTTCTTTCCTATTATATTAGCATTATGGGCTCTAAAAAAACGTAACGCTATTATTAATTGGTTGCTGTTAGCTATTGTTAGTTTAGCATTTGTTTTTATTATGTTAGGAACCTTAGCACGCGGAGCATGGGTGGCATTAGCAATTAGTACGCTACTTATCTTGGTCATTAATCGCCAATGGTTACTACTAATAATCAGTACGTTAATCTGTGCTCTGTTATTTATTGGGGCGACAAATTTACCGGCAAATCCCGTTATCAGCAAATTACTTCAATATAAATTAACCCAAACCAATAGTGGACTACGATTTGATAATGGCACCCAAGGTGCTGCACTTGATCTTATTCTAGAACAACCGATTAAAGGCTATGGTTATGGTAATCAAACTTACCATAATGTTTACAATGAACGTGTTAAAGATCACAAAAGTTGGGTATTCAAAAAATCCATTGGTCCCCATAACGTCTTTTTAGCTTTTTGGTTTGCTGGTGGTATTTTAGGGCTATTGGGTATTCTCTATTTTTGCTCGTCAATAATTGTGCAAGGTATTCAGCTAATAAGAAAAAATCATGGGATTATTCGCCAAGCAGCTTTAGTGCTATTGATGTCATTTTTAGGAGTGTATGTACTACGAGGATTATTTGAAAATGCCTATATCAATCAAGTGGGTATTTTGGTGGGATTAATGCTGGCACTGCGCCACGCTTTACTCAATAATCAATCCGTCACACCATCAGGTAAACAACAATAAGTTACTTAATTAACGTCTTTATTGTCTTTAGAATAACCTCAGCCCGTTTATCCCAGTTGTAATAATTCTCAACCAGAGAACGGGCATGAGTGGTTTTTTCTTTAGCTCGTTGTGGGTTTTCTCTTAACTGTATTATCTGTTTTGCAAAACTCTGCGCATCGCCACTATCTGCAAAACTTACCGCTTTTTCATCTACAACATCACGAATTGAAGGAAAATCAGAGATCACCACGGGTTTTTCCATCGCCATATATTCAAATAACTTGAGTGGTGAAGTATAGCGGCTTCCAATACTGGTTAACGTAAGCGGGAGTACGCAGATATCATGCTGAGCAATCGCTTCAAAGCGTTTTTTGGGATCAACAAACCCCAAAAAATTGACCTTATCTTTTACGTCCATTTCTTGAGCTAATAAAGTTAATCCGCTAATCTGCTCCGATGTTCCCCCTGCGATATTTAACCGTGCGTTATCAAGATATTTCATTGCTCGCATCATGGTAGGAATACCTTTCCATTTATGCAAACTTCCTAAATAGAGCACTTCAGTAATAGATTGATTTAATTTAGCAGGCACTACCTGACTATCCGCCACTGCATGTAAATCTACACCATCAGGCACAATAATTATTGGTGTAACAACTTGATACTGCGAAACAATATCATCTCTTAATAATGAAGTAAGAACAAAAATACCCGTCGCTTGGCTATAAACTAACTTCTCCATTTTTAATAGCTTATGATATTTTGCACGATTCTTTTTTTTCTCAAATGAATGAGACTCAGCAAAAGATTGAGCAAAAATTTCATGGCTTTCAAAAAAGAGGGGAATTTCTGGATAATTTTCACAAAGATAACACGCTAGCTTTAAGTTACGGGTAAACAACGCATCTACATCATTTTGTTTTATCCAACGAGCAATTTGTAATGAGAAAAGTTTTTGTGAATTAAATGGAAAATACCATTTACGTCGAATATCTCTTAAGGAAACTAAGCTCGCATTAGTGTGAATTGAACGACCTAATATATCGCTATCTTGATATTGTCCTTTTGGCGTGACTAAAGTGACTTCTGCACCCGCTCGAGCAAATGCATCCACATTTTGCAAGATTTGCAAGGAAGCAACACGTAAGTCAGGAACTGGGTAAGGATCAAGATAGGCGATCTTCATTATTATGACGCCAATGCCTGTAATAAACGTTGCGCGGAATGTTGCCAAGTATAACGTGTTTCTATACGCAAACGCGCATTCTCACCCATCGCTTTTCCTCTATCAGGTAATTGGCGAAGATGATTAATCGCCATCACAATTTCATCTGCACTACCAGGAGCAACTAATAATCCCGCAGTGCCTTCATTACCGACAACTTCAGGGATCCCCCCTATATGGCTGGCAATCACTGGTTTTGCACACGCCATGGCTTCTGCAATCGTAATACCGAAGGCTTCATCTCCTGTACTTGGGAAAATACCTGCATCACTGGCTGCATAAAATTCAGGTAATTGATTATGCCCAACGGGTTGATGAAAAATGACTTGTTCTGCAATACCTTTCGCCACCGCTTTACTTTTCAATCGTTCTAAATCATCACCAGCACCGATAATCAAGAGCTTAACATCTTCACCTTTTAGTTTTTCAATCGCATCAATCGCCACACTTAAGCCTTTCCAACCCACTAATCGACCTGCAAATGAGAGTAAAAATGTAGACTGACTTATTCCTAATTGCTCACGTAATGAGGTACTCATTGGCTTAAATTTTGCAATATCCACGCCATTATAAATTACGCTCGGGAATTGCTTAAAATGGTGTTGAATTTGCCAAGCATTAAAATGACTACATGCAACCCATGCTGAGATTTTCTTACCTAACCGACGATCACCTTTAAAAAAGCTGGTGCCTCCACTCATATAACAAAAACGCGTTGAGGATGATTTAGACATCATAGAGGGCCAAAAAAAATCAAACGGTTTGGTTAAAATAATCCAATCAAAATGTTGGTTGATAACATCTTTTTTAGCGTGCCGCGCAAAAGTGTAACGCTCAACAATACGGCGAAAACGTCCACCGAGATCGATAACTTTATCCCGCGGTGTATAAGGATAAGTGTGTACCTGTATTTGGCGTCCTGCCAGATTGTGTCGAATATCGCCATTGCCACCATAAAGATGAACTTCATGCCCAGCATCATGCAGTTGCTTAGCAAGCTCCCAAACCGCGGTTTGGATCCCGCCATAAGACATGGTGATTGTGACATCAATTATACCGATCTTCATGGATTACTTTTTCACCTTCATTCCATTCATGATATTACGCACTGCATTCCACACTTCTTCAACTGATATTTCAGCCATATTGTCTTCACGGTGGGCATTTTCCAACGATGTTGGATGTTGGATAACCTGACAACAAGAATGTTGTAATGGTGCTAAATAACATCCTGGGTGATAGCTATGATATAGCGCCACCATTGGGATATCTAAAGCCCCTGCTAAATGTGTAGGCCCTGTATCTACCCCTACATAGAGCGATAAATTTGCCATAATCGCCGCATTTTGTCGCATTGAAACTCGACCCGCTAAGGCTAAACAATGCTCTTCACCGATCTTTTTAGCTAAATCAATGGATAATTGTTGGCTTTCCTGACTACCTAATAGCAAAAAGTACGTACTCGCGTCATGGGTAATAATCTGTTTTGCTAATTGCAGAAAATTTTCTACGGGCCAATCCCTATAGGCTTTAGCCGGAAAACTTTGCAGTTGAAAACCAACAATATTCTTATTAATTAATGCATTATCTTTTAAAAACTGTTGTGCAAAAGCCGTTTCTTCGTCATTGATAAAATAACGTAATTGCCAACAACTCGGATAAATCCCTAATGCATTAATTAATAAGGCTCGCTCTTTTTGTGCAACCATTGGCGAAGTGGGACGCGCAACCCAAGTCGTATTACCTTGCTGCTGAGAAATATCAGCAAAAGCAACGGTATGATGAGATTGACGACGAGCATAGTTCACCAATTCACTATCATTACCGTAAACCAAAGCCAAGTCATAAGGCTTATGGGGTAACCATCCAGACCAAACTGCTCTTTTTTTAGAAAAAGGCCTAATACAATCAATATCAGGATTATGCTCAAGAATGCATGCACTACGTTTATGTGCAAATACATGAATATGAGCATTGGGCCAGCGCTGCTTTAAAGCATGAAGAACAGGAGTGATAAGTAATGTATCACCAAAACGCGCTACCGCTATAACCAATATATTTTTTGGATCCATATGCTTTTTATTTGGTTTAAATGATACATTTACTTTTCAGACTATACACTAAAAAGTATTACAAATATTCATCAATGATGATGAATACACCAAGTTAATAATAGAGATAATCATTTCACGACTTTATTATCAACATTAATCATACTGATTTATTTTTATCGTTGATTGCCTGAATAAAGATCCTTTCCATCTTATCTAACATGTTATCTAAACTAAATCGTGAAATGGCATGTTCAAGCGCTGCTTTTCCCATCTGTTCACGCAATTCATCTGAACTCATTAATTTAGCTAAATGACGGGTTAATAATTCTTGTACTTGCGGTACTAATGTAAAACCGGTTTTACCATCAATAACGGCTTCACTAATCGCGCCCACCGTTGTAGAAACAACAGGTAAACCACAGGCCATCGCTTGCATAATGCCTTGCGGTACACCTTCATTACCAAAAGAAGGTAATGCAAATAGATCCATTGCATTTAAACAATCAGGCACATCATTACGATTACCAAGGAAGAAGATACTTTGTTCTAGTCCCGCCTCTTTCACCATCGGTTCTAAATTTTTACGTTGAGGTCCATCACCAACAAAAATTAATTGCCAATCAGGAAACTGCTGATGCAATGATTTCCATGCTTCTACTAAATATTTATGTCCTTTCCATACACGCATAGTTGCAACAATACCTAATGTCAGCTTATTCGGTATTCCAATTTTTTCTCTAGCGTGTTGTTTATCTTGAGGAAAAAAACGTTGTAAATCGATTCCTGTAGGCACCGATGTCATTTTTTCTAATGGAAATTTATTATGCTGATGGAGCGTCTGGCGTAATTTCTCACCTGTTGTCACAACATGGGCACTGGATGAAAGATAAAGCCATCGTGTTGGTAATGAACGTGAAACATCCGTAGAAACATGACGAGTTCGAACCACCACGGGTGATTGGCGTAATGTGGCACAAGAAGCAGCAACTAGCCATGCATCAGTTGAACTATGAGTATTGATAATATCAAATTGGTGATGATGTAATTTCAGCCATTGACGAAGTGCTTTTAATGATGAAAGACGTTTTTTTTCAATGGGCAATGTGAAAACTTCAATACCATAATCAGGTGCTGCTTTAGCAATTTTAGATGTGGGACAACACACCAATGCCACTCGGTGTCCTCTGCGGATCATACCTTGAGATTCCGTCAGTATACGAATTTCCTGACCACCCCATCCACAAGATGATTCTGTATGTAATATTGATAGTGCTGACTTACTCATCCGCAATCCATTCACCTGACGATTCAAAAGAGCCATAGTATAACTAAAGAGCAAACTAAGGTCACAATAGCTTTACTTTGTTATACTTAGCTGGCTCCAGATAACAAAAAACCCGACACGAAGGTCGGGTTTTTTAAGAAAACTAAAATTATTTAATTTTAGCTTCTTTATAAAGCACATGTTGACGAACAACTGGATCGAATTTTTTCATTTCCAGTTTTTCTGGCATAGTGCGTTTGTTCTTCGTAGTGGTATAGAAGTGACCTGTACCAGCAGAAGAAACGAGTTTAATTTTCTCGCGAATACCTTTAGCCATTTTTCAGCTCCTTAGAACTTCTCACCACGGGCACGTAAATCTGCTAATACAGATTCGATGCCTTTCTTATCAATCACACGCATACCTTTAGCAGATACACGCAGAGTTACGAAACGTTTCTCAGACTCAACCCAGAAACGGTGAGAGTGCAGGTTTGGCAGAAAACGGCGTTTAGTCGCGTTTAATGCGTGAGAGCGGTTGTTTCCACTCACAGGACGCTTGCCGGTAACTTGGCAGACTCGGGACATGTCTATTCTCCAAAAATCTAATCAGCTCGAGCTTTAATATCAGGTTTGACCGCCTCGTCAGGCTTTGGAGCCCATCTCAGCAACTTTTAACGATTGAAAAACTGTGTAAACACCTCAGAAAAAACTTGCTGAGATAGGCTCTTCTCGCCAAACCCAAGATCCTCAAAGGTGGCGTAGTATACGCCCAATGGCCTCAACGCTCAAGACCCGTACAAATAAAGATTGACAATAATTACAAAAATATTTGCTATAACCAACCTCGTTCTGCAAAAGAAACACAATCATCATGCCCTATCACAAGGTGATCGAGTACATTTACGCCCACTAATTGGCAAGCAAGAAAAATTTTTTCTGTTATTTCTTTATCTGCGAGACTCGGTTCGCAAACACCAGAAGGGTGATTATGAGCAAGAATAATAGATGTTGCATTCTTTTTTATTGATTGACGGACAATTTCTCTAGGATGAACCTCTACACGATTAATTGTTCCTTTAAACATCTCTTCAAATGCAATCAATTGATTTTGATTATCAAGAAAAAGTACCACAAACACTTCTCTGTCTCGCCAATGCAATAGTTTTTGTAAGTAATACTTTGTATCCTCTGAAGAAGATAAAACATTTTTATACATAAATTGTGTTGTGGAAAAACGCTGTGCCATTTCATTGATAGCTTGCAATTGAGTAAACTTTCCTACACCGACACCTTTAAAACGCCCCAATGTTTCATAATCAGCATTAATAACGTGATAAAGAGAACCACACTCTTTAAGTAGAAAAGCCGCCAATTCTAATACAGATTTTTCATAAGTACCGGTGCGCAAAAAGAGCGCCAATAACTCAATATCAGTGAGTGATTCCACGCCATAAAGTAACAATTTTTCTCTAGGTAACAGTTCACTAACCGATTGATTTTCCATCCGTGGACTCCTTAATACGTAAAGACAGTGGGATTAATGATCTATTTTATTTCTTCACATAAATATTAAAATTTAGGCGAAGTATCACTCATCATTAAATGCTAATCGCAAAACAACTGTTGTTTTATACAGTTAACTTACTATAAACTGCTAATCTTGTATAAAAAAGACACATATTAAATTTATGCGAGACAAATCGCATAAATTTAATCTATAAAACATGAAGTTACATAGAATTCCGAATTCACGATGACCTTGTGGTAAAATTATGGGCAATTATTTATGTACTTAGGCATTTCATCATGACTACACTTCACGACAAAAAGATCATTCTTGGTATCAGTGGTGGTATTGCGGCCTATAAAGCACCTGAACTTGTACGCCGTTTACGTGATAAAGGCGCGATTGTCCGTGTTGTAATGACACCCGCAGCACATGCTTTTGTCACACCATTATCATTACAAGCCGTTTCTGGCTTCCCTGTAGCAGATGACCTACTTGATCCTGCTGCAGAAGCCGCTATGGGGCATATTGAATTAGGCAAATGGGCTGATTTAATTCTACTTGCACCCGCTACCGCCGATCTTATTGCACGCTTACGAGTGGGGATGGCAAATGATTTACTTACCACACTCTGTTTAGCGAGTAGCGCACCGATCGCTATCGCGCCAGCAATGAATCAGCAAATGTACAGAGCCACAATTACACAAGAAAATTTATCAGCTTTAGAGCAGCGAGGCTGTTTAATTTGGGGGCCTGACTCTGGTAGCCAAGCTTGTGGTGATGTAGGACCAGGGCGAATGCTCGATCCTTTAGAGCTAGTCTCATTAGCAGAAAAACAACTTGCTTTACAACCACAAGATTTTGCAGGTAAAAAAATTACAATCACCGCAGGGCCTACTCGTGAAGCACTCGATCCGGTACGTTTTATCAGCAATCATAGCTCTGGAAAAATGGGCTTTGCAATTGCACACGCAGCCGCACTACGTGGAGCTGATGTCACGCTTATTGCTGGGCCTGTCACATTACCGACACCCGCTTGTGTTAAACGTATCGACGTTGAAAGTGCACAAGACATGTATGAACAAGTGATGTTAATCGCACCTTCACAAGATATTTTTATTGGTTGCGCTGCAGTTGCAGATTACCGCGCTAAACTTATCGCGGCTGAAAAAATAAAAAAACAAGGTGATGAAGTCACCATCACTATGGTAAAAAACCCCGACATTGTCGCGAGTGTCGGAAAGATGGTTGAACACCGTCCTTTTGTTGTTGGATTTGCAGCCGAAACCCAGAATGTGGAAGAATATGCCCGCAAAAAACGAGAACAAAAGCAGCTCGATTTAATCTGTGCCAATGATGTTTCAATAGAAAATCAGGGCTTTAACAGTGACAACAATGCATTACACCTTATTTGGGCTAATGGAGAAACGCGCTTACCACACAGTAGTAAAGCACAACTTAGCCATCGCCTACTTGACGAGATAGCCAAACATTATGATGAAAAAAATTGATGTTAAAATCCTTGATGCACGTATTGGTCAAGAATATCCACTTCCTGCTTATGCCACAACAGGCTCTGCTGGTTTAGATTTACGCGCTTGCCTTGATGCACCATTGGTTCTTGAACCAGGGCAAACCGAATTATTACCTACAGGTCTTGCTGTACATATTGCCGATGAAGGATTAGCAGCAATGGTGCTTCCTCGTTCAGGGTTAGGTCATAAACATGGTGTTGTATTGGGTAACTTAGTGGGACTGATTGATTCTGACTACCAAGGTCAACTCATGGTGTCAGTTTGGAATCGTGGTCAAACAGCGTTCACTATCGAACCGGGTGAGCGTATCGCTCAAATGATTATCGTACCTGTCGTTCAAGCTGAATTTAATATTGTTGAAGATTTTACCGCAACGGAACGTGGTAGCGGTGGCTTTGGTCACTCCGGCCGCCAATAATAAAGACGTCTTGCATTTAATTATATCAATGACGATATCACTCCCTTTGCACTAAAACCTTAGTGCAAAGGTTTACTGATTTGTTTTGCTTTTAGCAGGGGCCTTATCAGTCATGGCAGAAGAAAAAGAAACCAAAAAGAAAAGAAATAGACGGGATGAAATCTTACAGTCACTTGCCCAAATGTTGGAATCAAGTGATGGTAGTCAGCGCATCACAACGGCAAAGCTTGCCGCCAATGTTGGTGTATCTGAAGCTGCACTCTATCGACATTTCCCAAGTAAAACCAAAATGTTTGATAGCTTGATTGAGTTTATCGAAGACAGCTTAGTTTCTCGTATTAATTTGATTTTAAAAGACGAAAAAGAAACGATAGCCAGAATTCGCTTAATTCTTATCTTGATCCTTGGTTTTGCTGAGAAAAATCCAGGACTATCTCGTATTTTAACGGGCCATGCATTAATGTTTGAACAAGATAGATTGCAAGGGCGAATAAACCAACTTTATGAGCGCATTGAGGTTCAACTACGACAAGTTATTAAAGAGCGTAAGATCCGTGAAGGTAGTGCTTTCTTGCATGATGAAGCGTTACTTGCGTCACAATTACTCGCTTTTTGTGAAGGTATGCTAGCGCGCTTTGTTCGCACTGAATTTCGCTATCAGCCCACTCAAGAATTTGAAGCCCGATGGCCATTAATCTTGGCACAGTTACAATGAAATGATGGACTCGTGATTTAACTCAACAATTTGAAATTTACAGATATGCCGTTTTTTTCTTATTTGTGTTAACATGCGTCTTCTGACACATAGTTACCTATATGTATTTATCAGGAATGGCACTCGTGCAGTTCCTACATTGTGGCATTAGCAACTCGCTTTGCCCCTGCAGTAAAAGTCCTTTTTATATTTCAATATCTGTGATATTTATCACAGAAGCTTCATTGTACTACTCACCCCGCCCATAATTGGGCGAGGGCTTTTTTTATCTATAATCGACCAACTTGTTTATCGCTTATTAACTTTATTAATTCACGCCATAGCGCTCACGATAAGCTTTAACTGCAGGTAAATACTCAGACAAAGTTTCGCTCTCACTTAGGTAGCTAATTAAATCATCCAAAGTAATAATCGAATACACTTGGCATTGATAATCGCGTTTTAACTCTTGTATTGCAGAGAGTGCTTCTCGCCCTTTCTCTTGTCTATCCAAACTTAATAATACGGCAGAAAGCGTTGCATCATGCTGTTTGATGATTTCCATTGATTCACGAATTGCAGTACCTGCCGTAATAACATCATCGACAATCACAACATTACCTTTCAATGGGCTTCCGACTAACGTTCCTCCTTCACCATGATCTTTAGCCTCTTTACGATTAAAACAGTAAGGGATATCGATATCATGATGTTCAACTAATGCGACTGCCGTTGTAGTTGCAATAGGTATCCCTTTATAAGCGGGCCCAAACAACACATCACAAGACACATTATTATCTAATAATGTTTGCGCATAGAACTGCCCCAGTAAAGCCAAATCACGCCCTGTATTAAATAAACCGGCATTAAAAAAATAAGGACTCACCCTTCCTGATTTCAGTGTGAACTCACCAAATTTCAAGACATTTTTTGCTAATGCTAGTTCGATAAAGCGGCGTTGGTAGGCTTTCATTTCTTTCTCCTCTCTACGTTACTTGATGATAAATTTTAGGCATAAAAAAGGCGACTTTTCAGTCGCCTTAAAAATAAAATTTATTGCTTCAGCGCCTCTTTTTGCGCTTCAAATATTTTCTCTAATCCCCCTTTAGCAAGGGCGAGTAAAGCAAGTAATTCTTCATGGCTAAATGGCGCACCTTCTGCCGTACCTTGAACTTCAATCATACGGCCATCATCGATCATCACCACATTCATATCTGTTTCTGCGGCTGAATCTTCAACATATTCAAGATCGCATAATGGTTCACCATCAACAATTCCCACAGACACAGCAGCAACCATTGATTTAAGAGGGCTCTTTTTCAGTTTGCCTTCTTCAACCATTTTATTTAAAGCATCAACTAACGCGACGCAAGCACCGGAGATAGAGGCGGTACGTGTGCCACCATCTGCTTGAATAACATCACAATCGACGGTGATGGTAAATTCACCTAACGCTTTTAAATCAACCGCGGCACGTAATGAGCGAGCAATTAAACGCTGGATCTCCATAGTACGACCCGTTTGTTTACCGCGAGCCGCTTCACGAGCATTACGACTATTTGTTGCACGAGGAAGCATGCCGTATTCTGCGGTCACCCATCCTTGCCCTTGTCCTTTCAGAAAACGTGGTACACCGTCTTCTACAGTGGCATTACACAAGACTTTAGTATCACCAAATTCAACTAATACAGAACCTTCAGCATGTTTTGTATAGTGGCGAGTAATGGTAATAGGACGTACTTGGTTTGCTTGTCTGTCTGCTGGACGCATGGTGTTATCTCCGCTTTCTCTGACATATTGGGGGCGCATTATACGACCTAAAATGGCTTATGCCTATCCTTGTATTGATGCATAGGGTTATAATCGTATTATCTTTTACACTATTGAGACCCTATTATGATCCGTAGCATGACCGCTTTTGCTCGCCGAGACATTAAAAAAGACTGGGGTAGCGCTGCATGGGAACTGCGTTCCGTAAACCAACGCTACCTTGAAACTTATATTCGTTTGCCTGAGCAATTACGTAGTTTAGAACCTGTTATTCGTGAACGTCTACGTAATCGCTTAACACGCGGTAAAATTGAATGTAACTTACGCTTTGATCTTAATGCTCGCTTTCAAGGCGAACTTAATCTGGATGAAAACCTCGCCAAACAACTCATTGTTTCTGCCAACTGGGTAAAAAGCCACAGCCATGAAGGCACTATTAGCCCATTTGATATTTTACGTTGGCCAGGTGTTATTTCAGCACAAGAGCAAGATTTAGATGCCATTGGTACTGAGCTTTTAGCGGAATTAGATTTGGCAATTGATGCTTTTATTGCGAGCCGTGAAACCGAGGGGCAAGCACTTAAAGCACTAATTGAGCAGCGTTTAGATGCAGTTAGCGAAGAAGTCATTAAAGTAAGAGCACAAATGCCAGAAATTTTACAATGGCAACGTGAACGCTTAACCAGCAAATTAGAAGAAGCGCAAATTCAAATTGATAATAATCGTTTAGAACAAGAGTTAGTGATGCTAGCGCAGCGTTTAGATGTTGCTGAAGAGCTTGATAGATTAGAAGCTCACGTTAAAGAAACACGCAAAATTCTAGTGAAAAAGGAAGCGGTAGGCCGCCGTCTTGATTTTATGATGCAAGAATTTAACCGTGAATCCAATACGTTAGCCTCAAAATCAATTAATACAGAAGTCACCAATTCAGCCATTGAATTGAAAGTTTTAATTGAACAAATGCGTGAGCAGATCCAAAATATTGAATAAGATTTCTTAGCGGTTTACAGCCCATCATTAGGCCAGTAGATACATTGTATTTGCTGGCTTTTTTGTTATAACAATTTTCTAATTTTAGTGAGCTTCATTTTTTATAAATTGAAAATTGCACACCTGAAATGTTCAATTCAAATGTACAATTCAAATGTACATTAGATAATGTGAGAAAATATTATGCATACTTATACCTCCACTCAAGCTCGGGCTCATATTTCTGAAGTTTTAGACACCGCTTTTCATGATAAGATCTTAAAACAACTTCCTGGTGTTGCAGGAATGCCTGAGCCCAGAAGAGCTGAGGCACTTATTTACAGAGTACAAAATCGTACTCATGATGAAGGAATAACAGATATTTATGAGCTAGCTGCAACCTATTGGATCGCCATTTCTCGAGGCCATATTTTTAATGATGGTAATAAACGAACTGCATTTTTTGTCACTATGTTTTTTCTTTATCGCAATGGTATAAAAAATAATAGATGTTGATGATGTATTGGAAAATTTAACCGTTGATGCAGCCACAGGAGCTAAAAATAGCCAACAGTTGGCACAATACCTAAGAAAATTAAGTGATAAAAATTAAAACGATTTAATCACTCACCTAATGCCTTTCTAATAAACCCTCTATTTTGTGTAAGCATCTGTGTGGCTTGCTGTGCATCTACGTTTGCTAAGATCATCAAAATTGCCGTTTTACAGTGGCGATGACATTGTGATAACGCGTCTTCAGCGATAGCTCTTTCACACTCTGTTGCTTGCATTACAATACGAATTTGACGTTCAACAAGTTTAGCGTTGGTTGCTTCAACATCCACCATTAAATTACCAAAAACTTTGCCGATTTTTATCATCGCCCCTGTTGTGATCATATTTAAAATAAGCTTTTGTGCTGTACCCGCTTTCATACGTGATGATCCGGTTATCACTTCTGCACCCACAACTGGTGTAATAGCAATATCAGCAAGTCTGGCAATCGGGCTTTCAGGATTACAACTTATCGCCCCTGTTGTTGCACCTAATGATTTAGCGTAATTCAATGCACCAATCACATAAGGCGTTCTGCCACTTGCTGCAATACCCACTAAAACATCTTGCTTATTAAAATTAAGTTGTCGTAAATCCTCTTCACCTAATTGCGCATTATCTTCAGCATTTTCAACAGCTTGTAAAATAGCTTTATGCCCACCCGCAATTAAACCAATCACCATTTCATGAGGTGTGCCATAAGTTGGCGGACATTCACTGGCATCTAAAATCCCTAATCGTCCCGAGGTGCCTGCTCCGCAATAAATAAGACGACCACCTTGAGAAAAAGCAATTGCAACCTTATCAATTAATTGAGCAATTTCAGGTAACACTTTCTCGACGGCTAATGGCACTTTTTTATCTTCATTATTAATGACTTTTAGCATGCCTAATGTTGAAAGTGTGTCTATATTTTCACTGTTATGATTTCTACTTTCAGTGACAAGATTGCTAAGGTCAATCGCCATTATCGCTCTCCCAATATTGTTATTTATTTGATTAACTCGAAGAAATAAACTGCTTTTATACCATTATTATTGGTAAGATTTTCAAAATCATTACAAACGGTACTCTACATGACATTTATGAAATATATTTCAACCTTTACCACCCTACTTACTCTTGTTTGCTCGTTTTCTTTGCAGGCAAATTTTGAAGAACAAGACAAAAGAAAATTTGAAGATACTCGCAAAGAAGCACTCAATCACAATGCACAAGCTCAATATCAGTTGGCCGAAATGTATTTAATGGGAACGGGTGTAGAAAAAAACTTACTTAATGCACAATTGTGGGCTAATGAGTCCATAAAAAACGACTATGCAGATGCCTATGCATTACTTGCTGATCTCTATTTATTTAATGCTGATCCTTATTTTAAAAACCATTATGTTGAAGCGAGAAAATTAGCAACAATCGCTGCAAATAAAGGAAGTATAAGAGGAAAAATAAGTCTAGCAACAACACTAATATCACCTTTATCTGGTGAAACAGATTACAAAAAAGCCATTGTATTACTAGAAGAAGCCGCTACAACTCATCAACCCGAACCCGAATCCGAATTTGTCTATGCGCCAATTTGGTTAGGTGTGCTTTATAGCGGTGTTGGTAATGTGCCTGCAGATACTGAAAAAGCCAATATGTGGTTTACGAAAGCAAACGAAATGACTTTTGAAGGCTTTGCTCAAGCAATGGCTTCATTTATGTTTTCTGGTCAATATCATATTATTGAACCCAATAAGCAAAAAGCTGACGAATTAATGAAACAAGCGTGTGAAGAAGCCAAAAAAGTTGGCAATGAGTTTTATTGCCAACACGAGTTTAATTAACCTAAATTAAATCAAATAAATAACCCTAACTCAGAAAAGAGCTGGTAAATCTTACCATCTCTTTTATACCCTATATGTTCTACCTAACGTTCTTTTACAGCGCCATACGGTATTCAATCACACCCGGTTTTTCTGCCACCCAGTTATATAAGCGTTGTCCTCGTAAATTAGTTTCCTGCGTATGCCAATATAGACGGGCACAATTACGCTGTTTTGCTTGTTGATTAACAAATTCAATAAGTTGCTTACCGAAATGGCGACCACGCGTATCTAGTGAAACAAATAAATCTTCTAAATAACAAAAATCACTTTCAGCCCATGTTGAGCGATGAAAAAGATAATGAACAAAACCCAATACCTTTTCACCTTCCATTGCGACGGCACAATAAACCGGCTCTTTTTCATCAAAAAAACGCGCCCATGTTGTTAATGTGGTCTCTTCTGATAACTCGACTTTATAAAATGCTTGATAACTTAACCAATATGGCAACCATTGAGCATAATGCTCTTGTTCAACAAACTGAATTGAAACAGTTATTGGTGTTGTGCTCATCTCTTCACTTCCTTCAACTTTCATCAATGCGATAAAAAAGTATCGCCTGCCTTTAATCGTGGTCATGGTACGTTTAATTTTGGTTCCCAATAAGGTACACTTTTTGTGTTTTTATAGGATCCACTTTATGAAACAGAAAAAAACAGCTTATTTTCCTAACCTTGTTTTAGAAGAAGGGCCTATTGGCTCTCAGGTTTATCATGCGATTAGAAAAGCGATTTTAGATGGGCGCTTAACATCAGGTAGCCGTCTACCATCAAGCCGCACATTAGCTGAAATGATGTCGATTTCTCGTAACTCTGTTATTGCAGGATTTGAACGTTTAATTGATGAAGGCTATTTATTTACCCGGCGCGGTGCTGGTACTTTTGTTGCAAGCACAATCCCTGATGCGATTATTTCAGATCAGTGGATCAAAACAATCCACTCTACTTCTTCAACACACATCAAAAACCCATTAGAAACGCTAAATCCCAATATGCAAAAAGCCCACGCTTTTTGGCAACAGTCACAACCCAATATCAATAGCAGTCCTACATTTCATGTTGGCGTTGGCTGTGTCGATCTTTTTCCTCATGAACTTTGGGGAAGATTATTAGGGCGGGTTTGGCGGCAATCAAAAAAAGCACTCGCAACATTTAATTCGCCAACAGGCTACACGCCATTAAAAGAGATGATATGCCAATATGTTCAATCAACTCGTGGGCTTTTTTGTCAGCCTGAACAAATCATTATTGTAAATGGTACGCAGCAAGCGATAAATCTCACCACTAGAGTTCTATTACAAGAGGGAGATACTGTTTGGCTAGATGATCCTGGTTATGACAGTGCTCGGGGGATCTTCACTTCTTATGGTATAAAACCACATCCAATAAGTTCAGATATTGATGGAATGGATATTTCTCGAGGAATAGCGCAGTGTCCAGAAGCAAAACTTGTTTTTACAACTCCTTCTCATCAATTTCCCTTAGGCAATACACTCTCACTTTCACGTCGTATTGCGTTATTAGAGTGGGCATCATCCAATAATGTGTGGATCTTCGAAGATGACTACAATAGTGAATTTCGTTATCACTCTAAACCGATTCAATCTCTACAAGGTTTAGATAAATACCAGCGGGTTATTTATGCTGGTACATTCTCAAAAATGATGTATCCCGGATTTCGTTTAGGCTTTTTAGTGGTTCCTTTACCTTTAGTTGATACATTTAAAGCTGCTAAATATTACACCGATTCGCATTCAGGTTTTCTAGAACAAGCAACATTAGCGTTATTTATGTCTCAAGGGCATTACGCCCGCCATGTAAGAAGAATAAGAAAAGCCTGCTATGAACGTTATCAAGTGTTAACTAATGCGATAAAAACACATTTATCTCATGTCTTCTGTGTTGAACCAACAGACTCTGGCATCCATATTGTCTGCTGGCTACATGCTGGTTATACAGAAGAATATATTGTGAAAAAATCACGAGAAATTGGATTAGCTATACAGCCTTTATCACGTTACTGCATTCAAACCTACCCAAAACAAGGCGTATTATTAGGATATGCTGCTCATAATCCTCTTGAAATTGAAAAGAGTGTTATTTTACTTGCTCAAACATTATCTAAATAAATAGCATTGATTCTTAATTGTTATTTACAATATAAACGTCGAGCAAGCTTTGCATTTACCCTATATTATTTTTAGGCGTGCAATAATAAACCCAAGCAGGGGGAACATTCCGCATAACTAATTTCTTTTCTAAATGAAAATAACGAGATAACGTTTTTTCATATCGAGTGGTATATTGAAATAACACAAAACAACCTTGTGTTTTTAATAACTCTTTATGTACCCGTTTTAAAATTCTTAAACCTGTTTTCTTTGGTATCGATAAAAAAGGTAACCCTGAAATAATCATATTATAATGGCTATTTAATTTCTCCGCCGATGCTGTATAAACTCTTAATCGATGATCATTAATTTTATCTAATTCTGTTGCAAAACTAGGTTCTATTTCAAAAACATCTAATGAGGAATTCACCGACATTCTTTTTAAGATCTGTTGAGTAATAACACCCGTGCCAGCACCTAATTCAGCAACTTGAATGTCCTGTTGCCAATTGAGTTTATCCAGCATTTCATAACATAACCAACGAGATGAAGGCGCGATAGTACCCATCGTGGTTGGTGAAATCACAAACCGTTTTAAATACGAGTAGTACGTAGATAATGGAATGACTGTGGATATATCCATTTCGCCTCCTAACACCACTTAATAAGCGGTAAAATAAAATTCAAATAAAATGAAGAACCTTCATCATTATTTTTATTTATGAAAATACATCATCTATTAAACAGTAGCGTTTAGTATAAAGCTTGGAGTGACCTCTAAGTAAATACGTTTTTCTTATATATTACACTATTTTACATTTTTCTATTTTTACTCTATTTTCTTAAATATGAATATATTTTTATTTATCCTAAAAAAGAAAATAAGATATAGCAGAATATTCTTACACTTTTATGGTAAATTTATTTTCTTTTTTAACAACTCATTGATATTTGTTCGTTCTGTGGCTTTCTTTTGTTAACTCTACGCAGACTATAAGAAACACTTCTAATTCTTTGGTAAATAATCAATAAATTAACTTGCACCTATCTCTATATTTTGTCAGGTTAGTGTGAGGTCTCTCACTATTCCTACAGACAAAGACAGGGTAATTACAATGAAAAATGTTGGTTTTGTGGGCTGGCGTGGTATGGTCGGCTCCGTTTTAATGCAAAGAATGGTTGAAGAACGTGATTTTGATGGGATAAACCCTGTTTTCTTCACCACATCTCAATTAGGTGAAGCAGCACCTGCTTATGGTAATCACCGTAGCACTCTGCAAGATGCTTATGATATTGATACGCTAGCATCACTCGATATTATTATTAGTTGCCAAGGTGGTGACTATACCAATGAAATCTATCCAAAGCTGCGCCAAGCAGGTTGGCAAGGTTACTGGATTGATGCCGCATCAGCACTGCGTATGAATGATGATGCCGTGATTATTCTCGATCCCGTCAACGGTCAACATATTCAAGACAGCTTAAACAAAGGCATTAAAACTTTTGTCGGCGGTAACTGTACGGTCAGTTTAATGCTGATGTCATTAGGTGGCCTGTTTGCTAACAATTTAGTGGAATGGGCAAGCGTATCGACTTATCAAGCCGCTTCTGGGGCGGGAGCTCGCCATATGAGAGAGTTACTGTCACAAATGGGCTCTTTACATAATCAAGTAGTGAAAGAGCTAGAAAACCCAGCATCTGCAATCTTAGATATTGAACGTAAAGTCACTAACTTTACGCGCAGTGGTACAATGCCAACTGAGCAATTTGGTGTTCCTCTGGCAGGTAGCTTGATCCCTTGGATTGATAAACAATTAGAAAACGGCCAGAGCCGTGAAGAGTGGAAAGGACAAGCTGAAACTAACAAGATCCTAAATACAGGTTCAAATATTATTCCTGTCGATGGCCTTTGCGTTCGTATTGGTGCATTACGTTGCCATAGCCAAGCCTTTACTCTAAAGCTGAAAAAAGATTTACCTGTTGCTGAAATTGAACAATTACTTGCCAACCATAACGACTGGGTAAAAGTCATCCCTAATGATCGTGAGTTGACTATTAGAGAGTTAACACCAGCCGCAGTAACGGGCACATTAAGCACTCCTGTAGGGCGTATTCGTAAACTGAATATGGGCCCTGAATTTATTTCAGCCTTTACAGTCGGTGACCAACTACTATGGGGTGCAGCAGAGCCTTTACGTCGTATGTTGAATATTCTGCGTTAATTTTCCAATAAAACAGCTCCCATAAATAGAAAAAAACCAGCTAATTGAATTAGCTGGTTTTTTTACTTAGCGACATTACACGTCATTAGATATCAATATTTGCCGCTTTCAACGCATTCTCTTCGATAAAGGCACGGCGAGGTTCAACCGAATCACCCATCAAGGTGGTAAATAACTCATCGGTTGCAATCGCATCTTTAACGGTAACTTGCATCATACGACGTGTATCTGGATTCATGGTGGTTTCCCATAATTGTTCTGGGTTCATTTCACCAAGGCCTTTATAACGCTGTACAGCAAGACCACGACGAGATTCTTTTGTAAGCCACTCAAGTGCTTCTTCAAAACTTGAAATCGCCTGGCGACGCTCTCCACGCTCAATAAACGCCCCCTCTTCAATTAGGTTACCAATAATGTCACCTAAATGAGTAATACGTTGATATTCGCTACTGTGGATAAAGTCATAATCCAGTTTATAGTCTGTATCAATACCGTAAGTACGGATACGTAATACAGGCTCGAACAGACGGTTTTCATCGTTTTGAGTGATGGTATAACTATAAGTGCTACTTTGCTCTTCCGCATTATTTAAACGGTTGACCAAGCCACTCATCCACTCTTCAACTTTGGTTTTGTCAGATAAATCTTCTTCTGTGAGCGTTGAATGGTACACCAAGCTATTTAACATGCTCAGTGGATAAATGCGCTCCATACGACGAATAATTTTATGTGCAGCATGGTAGTCAACAACCAGTTTTTCAAGTTGTTCACCGTGCATTGCTGGCGCATGTTCACTAATATAAAGCGCTGCACCATCAAGCGCTATCGACATCAGATATTCGTCCATCGCATCATCATCTTTGATGTATTGCTCTTGCTTCCCTTTCTTCACTTTGTAAAGTGGTGGTTGAGCAATAAAGATATGACCACGTTCGATAATTTCTGGCATTTGACGATAGAAGAAAGTCAGTAATAACGTACGAATGTGAGAACCATCGACGTCGGCATCCGTCATGATGATAATGCTGTGATAACGCAGTTTATCTGGGTTATATTCATCACGACCAATACCACAACCTAATGCTGTGATTAATGTTGCTACTTCTTGAGACGCCAGCATTTTATCAAAGCGCGCTTTCTCAACGTTGAGGATTTTACCTTTTAACGGCAGAATAGCCTGTGTTTTACGGTTACGCCCTTGTTTTGCAGAGCCGCCCGCAGAGTCCCCTTCCACTAAGTACAGTTCAGAGAAAGCAGGATCACGTTCAGAACAGTCTGCTAATTTACCTGGTAAGCCACCTAAATCTAATGCACCTTTACGACGTGTCATCTCACGTGCTTTACGTGCAGCTTCACGAGCACGAGCAGCATCAATAATTTTACCGACAACGATTTTCGCATCGTTTGGATTTTCTAACAGGTATTCCACCAGCTTCTCATTCATCAGCGTTTCTACCGCTGTTTTAACTTCTGAAGAAACCAGTTTATCTTTGGTTTGTGATGAGAATTTAGGATCTGGAACTTTAACAGAGATAACCGCAATCAAGCCTTCACGCGCATCATCACCCGTTGCACTGATTTTCGATTTCTTATTAAACCCTTCTTTATCCATATAGTTGTTTAACGTACGAGTCATTGCAGTACGGAAACCAACTAAGTGTGTACCACCATCACGTTGTGGAATATTGTTGGTAAAGCAATAAACATTCTCTTGGAAGCCATCATTCCACAGCATCGCAACTTCAACACCAATACTATCTTTTTCAGTGGAGAAATAGAATACATTTTGATGAATTGGCGTTTTATTACGGCTTAAGTATTCAACGAATGCCTTAATACCGCCTTCATAATGGAAATGATCTTCACGGTTATCACGTTTATCAATTAAACGGATAGAAACGCCTGAGTTTAAGAATGACAACTCACGCAGACGTTTTGCTAAAATGTCATACTGGAATTCAGTCTCGCCTTTAAAGGTTTCAAGACTTGGCCAGAAGCGAACAAATGTGCCTGACTTTTCGGTATCACCAATCACTTTTAAGCGATCATCAGGTACACCATGACGATAAATTTGCTGATGGATTTTTCCATCGCGATGAATAGTCAGTTCGAGTTTTTCAGACAACGCATTAACAACAGAAACCCCTACACCATGAAGTCCACCAGAGACTTTATAGGAGTTATCATCGAATTTCCCCCCCGCATGCAGAACCGTCATAATAACTTCTGCTGCTGAAACACCCTCTTCTTGGTGAATGCCGGTTGGAATTCCACGACCATCATCTCGAACAGAGACGGAGTTATCTGAATGGATAGTGACAATAATCTCATCACAGAAACCCGCGAGGGCTTCGTCGATTGCGTTGTCGACCACCTCGAAGACCATGTGATGCAGACCGGTTCCATCATCTGTATCCCCGATATACATCCCCGGGCGCTTACGCACCGCATCCAGCCCTTTTAATACTTTGATACTTGAGGAGTCATATGTATTCGACATCAACGTTTCTCGCTTTATTCCTATGGTTTAACCTCTATTTTGCCACGTTCTACGCTAAATAGCCTGCTATTTACATCTAGCATATCTTTCACTTGCCCTTGTGTTATCGCACTGACAAACACTTGAGCTTGCGTAGACTTTAGACGCTCGGCTAACAATTGACGCCGACTTGCATCTAATTCGGAAGCAAAATCATCGAGCAGATACAGGCATCTTTGCCCATTCTTACGAGTGAAATATTCACCTTGTGCCAGCCTCAATGCACACATCAACAACTTGAGCTGGCCTCGTGACAACATATCTTCTACTGGCGTGCCATTTGCTCTAATACGTAAATCCGCTTTATGAGCACCAAGTGAGGTATAGGCTAACATTTTATCACGTTCAAATTGACGTGCTAGCAACTCACCATAATCAGTTTCTTTATCCCACCCCCGCTGAAAACTGACTTTCAGCGAAAATTCAGGTAAAAACAGATGACACGTTTCTTCAATATCTTTAGCGATATCTTCAGTATATTGAGCTCGCCATTCACTTATCTGTTGCGTTAATAAGATAAGTTCTTTATCCCAAGGCATCAGCTGTCGATAAGACGTTGCTTGCCTTAGTGCTGCATTACGTTGCTTTAAAACACGTTTTAAATCCGACCATGCAGCGAAAAATCGAGGTTCATTATGAAAACAGCCCCAATCGATAAACGCGCGACGATATTTAGGCCCACCATTCAGTAAAGTAAAACCTTCTGGTGTTATTAATTGCATGGGTAACAATTTTGCTAACTCTGCAATTTTATGACCATCGCTACCATCAATACGAACTGTACTATTTCCTTCGCGATCTTTACTTAATCCAATCGCATAGCCACGGCTTTCTTCATTAAGCCCACTTAAACGCCCATGAAGAATAAATGCATTTTCATCATGTTGGATCACGCGATTTGCTTGAGAACTACGAAATGCTCGTCCATGTCCTAAGGTGTAAATCGCTTCAAGTATACTTGTTTTACCACTCCCGTTTGGTCCAACAAGAAAATTAAAGCCATCCGCTAATGGCAGATCCGCCTGTTCGATATTTCTAAAATGGCGGATCAATAAACGGGATAAAATCATGTTAGTGACTATTATAAACGCATTGGCATAACAACATAAGCAGCTGCAGAACTTGCCACATTTTCAACTTGAACACTTGAAACGGCATCAGTCAGTAACAGCTTAACTTCTTCGCATTTCAAGGTATTCAATACATCAAGGAGATAGCTGACATTAAAGCCAATTTCCATTTCTTCGCCTTGATATTGAACATCAACAATTTCTTCTGCTTCTTCTTGCTCAGGGTTGTTGGCTGTGATTTTTAATTGACCACTCGTGAGGTTAATACGCACACCGCGGAATTTCTCATTAGATAAAATGGCAGCACGAGAAAATGCCTGTTTAAGAATATCACAACCTGCAATTACTGTTTTGGTTGGGTTTTTCGGTAATACACGACGATAATCAGGGAAACGACCATCAACCAACTTCGAGGTAAAAATAAAATCACCTACATGCGCACGTATATTGTTACTACCGATTTGTAGTTGCAGTGAACTTTCACCACCACCATCCAGTAGACGCATTAATTCAATAACACCTTTACGAGGAACAATAACCGAGTGACCAGGTAAAGATTGTCCGATATCCATCGAACATACGGCTAAACGGTGCCCATCTGTTGCAACCGTGCGTAATTCAGTGTTTTCAGTTTCAAACAACATACCGTTGAGATAATAACGCACATCTTGATGTGCCATTGAAAACTGAGTGGATTCAATGAGGCGTTTTAATGTTGCTTGAGGCAAAGTAAATTCAACCTCACTTTGCCAATCATCTAAGTTAGGAAAATCAGATGCAGGTAATGTTGATAAGGAGAAGCGGCTACGACCTGAACGCACTAATAGGCGATCACCATCTAGCTCAACACTGATTTCAGCACCTTCAGGTAGCCCACGCCAAATATCAAAAAACTTACGCGCAGGAACAGTTGTGGCGCCAATTTCATGAGACTGGCTGAGGCTAACTCTCGCTACCATCTCCATTTCAAGGTCAGTTCCTGTTAGTGATAAGGTGTTTTCAGTCACCTTAAGCAATAAGTTACCTAAAATAGGTAATGTTGGACGACCACCTAAAGGGCCACTTACTTGTTGTAGCGGCTTAAGAAGCTGTTCACGTTCAATGATAAATTTCATAGCGCTAGGATGATAATGTTCTGATTAAGTTAGAAAAATCTTCTTTGATGTCATGACTTTCTTCACGCAATTGCTCTATCTTTCTGCATGCATGAAGTACAGTTGTATGATCACGACCCCCAAAGGCATCCCCGATTTCAGGCAAGCTGTGGTTTGTTAATTCCTTTGCCAGCGCCATTGCCATTTGCCTCGGACGGGCAACCGATCGAGATCGTCGCTTTGACAGTAAATCAGCGACTTTAATTTTATAATACTCAGCAACCGTTTTTTGAATATTATCGATAGTGACTAATTTTTCTTGCAAGGCCAGCAGATCACGTAATGCTTCACGTACAAAGTCGATAGTAATCGCACGACCTGTAAAGTTTGCGTTAGCAATCACTCGATTTAACGCACCTTCAAGCTCACGGACATTAGAACGAAGTCTTTTAGCAATAAAAAAAGCCACTTCGTCAGGTAACTGAATTTGGTTTTCATCCGCTTTTTTCATCAAAATCGCGACTCGGGTTTCAAGTTCAGGTGGCTCAATAGCAACCGTTAATCCCCAACCAAAGCGCGATTTTAATCTATCTTCAACACCGTTAATCTCTTTAGGATAACGGTCTGACGTTAAAATAATTTGCTGATTACCCTCTAACAATGCATTAAAGGTATGAAAAAATTCTTCTTGTGAACGCTCTTTATTGGCAAAAAATTGAATATCATCAATTAAGAGGG
Source organism: Proteus sp. G2673 (assembly GCF_009915125.1). NCBI lineage: Bacteria > Pseudomonadati > Pseudomonadota > Gammaproteobacteria > Enterobacterales > Morganellaceae > Proteus > Proteus sp. G2673. Next base: position 73,598 of record NZ_JAABLT010000014.1, on the reverse strand, counting down.
CATCCACAGAACGGTAATAGCGTTTAAAGTCTTCTATCGCATTATTTTGTAACGCTTTTACCATATCTTGTACAAAACGTTCAGAATGCATATAAACAACTTTTGCATTCGCTTTACGTTCCATAATGCTGTTACCCACTGCGTGCAACAAGTGGGTTTTACCCAGTCCTGTTCCACCATATAAAAAGAGTGGGTTATAAGCGCCACCTGGGTTATCAGCGACTTGTCTTGCTGCTGCCCTTGCTAACTGGTTTGATTTACCTTCAACAAAGTTATCAAACTTATGTTTAGGGTTAACATTAGAGCGATAATTGAGCTCAGGCAGTTGAGACGCAGGTTGATTATCCCAACTAGGGCGAACAGGCTGGCTATGTGTTGGAGTTGTATTCACCGTTGGATGTACAACAGCTTTAGGAATACTTTCCGTAGTACGCCCTGATGCAGGCTTATTACCAACTTCAAAACGTAAAGAAGGGACTTCTGAGCCACAAAAATCCACTAACAATGCATTAATATTATTAATGTATTTTTCTCTCACCCAATCTAAAACGAAACGATTAGGTGCATACAGTGCCAGCGTATTATCGCTTAGTTCTGCCTGCAAGGGACGTATCCACATACTAAATTCAGTGGCAGGTAACTCATCCTGCAATCGGGCAAGACAATGCTGCCAAAGCGAAAGTGACACGGCGGACTCCCCTAAAAAAACAAGACTAAAAAATAAACAGGAAAAATGCAGTTAAACACTGTGTGCCTAAATACAAAGTGCACAACACCGTTCCTCTTCAATTCTTAATAAGGAACAACTCTTGGTGACAACGATTTTTTTACATCGTGACTCACGATCGCAGACTGGCTATTCTGATCGTGACGGGGGATCATATCGCAAAATGAAACGAAGATCCTCTTTCTTTTGCACAGTTTTTATGGTTTTTATCCACAGGCTTACTGATTTAAGATAATTCACCAAATGAAATATGCAAAGGCGTTCTAGTGTACTTGAGTCGCCCTATAAATAGCAATTGGGGATAACTTTCTCTTTACATAAATCTCTCCTTCTTATAGGAAGTGATCAAATATCTCTCATTTGATCCACCAAAGATCCTTGCGCTTTCACCATGAGTCCGTATAATCTTGCACCCTGCGTGCTTGTACCAACAAAGTCACTTATTAAGGCTCTCTTTCAGGTCGCTAATAAGCGTACTCGTTGCGCATAAGTCAGGATTGATTATCGGGTTTGCTAAAAAAGACGACAAAAATCGGTACTTAAAGCGTCATCTTGATTGACGCATTTGAGTGATTTTATTACAATCCCGCATCTTTCCATCATTGATGCTGCGATTGAAGTACTGGTTTGTTTATTTATTGCACGCCTGTCTGTCAACGCATTTGCTGAATCAGTAATTATATTAAGTAGGTAGAAATCGCCATGAAACGCACTTTTCAACCGTCTGTACTGAAGCGCAACCGTAACCACGGCTTCCGCGCTCGTATGGCCACTAAAAATGGTCGTCAGGTTCTGGCTCGCCGTCGTGCGAAAGGCCGCGCTCGTCTGACCGTTTCTTCGAAATAATAAAAGCTAACCATTCCGTGGTTAAGCTCGCTTTTCCAAGGGAGTTACGTTTGTTAACTCCCAAGCATTTCAATTTTGTTTTCCAGCAACCACAACGTGCGAGTTCTCCAGAAGTTACTATTTTGGGTCGCCAGAATGAGCTGGGGCATCCCCGCATCGGTCTAACAATCGCAAAGAAAAACGTTAAACGTGCTCATGAGCGTAATCGTATTAAACGATTAGCCCGTGAATACTTTCGTTTACATCAGCATGAATTACCGCCGATGGATTTTGTGCTATTAGTAAGAAAAGGGGTTGCTGAACTTGATAACCATCAATTGACGGAAGTGTTGGGTAAATTATGGCGTCGTCATTGTCGCTTGGCTCAAAAGTCCTGATTTTGCTAATTAGGGGCTATCAACTGGGGATTAGTCCTCTGTTGGGGCCTCGTTGTCGTTTTAATCCTACGTGCTCTAATTACGGAATTGAGGCATTGCGCAGGTTTGGAATGATAAAAGGTAGTTGGTTAACAGTGAAACGCATATTAAAATGCCACCCTTTACACGAAGGTGGTGATGATCCTGTCCCACCTAGAAAAAACGACGATAACAGAGAAAATTAACGATGGATTCGCAACGCAATCTTCTATTCATCGCTTTGCTGTTCGTTTCTTTCCTGATCTGGCAGCAGTGGGAGGGTGATAAAGTTTCACAAAACACCACCACTACCGCTCAGGTCTCGCAACAAGCGGACGTGCCAAGCAGTGATAGTCTTGCTGTAACTGGTAACAGCAATGAGCAGGCAAAATTGATTACCGTAAAAACTGACGTACTTGATCTTCGTATCAATACTCAGGGCGGTACTATCGATGAGGCTGATTTGTTAGCCTATCCCGCCGAGCTTAATTCGACTACGCCTTTCCGTTTACTGGAAACTACACCACAATTCCTGTATCAGGCTCAAAGTGGCTTAATCGGCCCTGATGGTCCAGATCAGAAATCTCGCCCAGTTTATAGTGCTGATAAAAACGAATTCGTACTTGGTGAAAATCAGGATGAATTACGCGTACCTATGACTTTTGTGAATGAAGAAGGGGTGAAATTCATCAAAACCTTCATTCTGAAAAAAGGTCAATACGATATCAGCGTTGATTACAAAATTGAGAATACAACAGATAAAACACTGACAATGAACTTCTACGGTCAGTTAAAACAATCTGTTAAATTGCCAGAAAGCCGTGATACTGGTAGCAGCAACTTTGCGCTACACACTTATCGTGGTGCGGCATACTCATCAGATGAAACCAACTATAAAAAATACAGCTTTGGTGATATCGAAGATAAAAACTTATCTCTAACCACCAATAATGGCTGGGTTGCAATGTTACAACAGTACTTTGCAACAGCATGGGTTCCTTCTAAAGATAGTCAGAATAATCAATTCTATACTATCACTTTGGAAAACAAATCTATTGCTCTGATTGGTTATAAATCAGCACCGGTGACAATTGCACCCAATAGCACAGCTGACATCAGCTCTACATTATGGGTTGGTCCTGAAATTCAGTCAGAAATGTCCGCTATCGCGCCACATTTAGACCTGTCTGTAGACTACGGTTGGTTATGGTTTATCTCTCAGCCACTGTTTAAACTGCTGAAATTCCTTCACAGCTTTATCGGTAACTGGGGCTTCTCCATCATCATGATCACCTTTATCGTTCGTGGTATCATGTACCCGCTGACTAAAGCACAGTACACCTCCATGGCGAAAATGCGTTTACTGCAACCCAAACTGGCTGCACTGCGTGAACGTATTGGTGATGACAAACAACGTATGAGCCAAGAAATGATGGCGTTATACAAACAAGAGAAAGTGAATCCTCTGGGTGGTTGTTTACCACTGATTATCCAGATGCCAATCTTCCTTGCTTTGTACTACATGCTGATGGGCTCAGTTGAATTACGTCATGCGCCATTTATGTTATGGATACAAGACTTGTCTGCGCAAGATCCATACTACATCCTGCCATTATTAATGGGTGTGACAATGTTCATCATTCAGAAACTGTCTCCAACTGCAGTGACTGACCCGATGCAACAAAAAATCATGACCTTTATGCCGGTTGTGTTTACTGTATTCTTCCTGTGGTTCCCATCAGGTCTGGTTCTGTACTATATCGTCAGTAACTTAGTGACCATTATCCAGCAGCAGTTAATTTACCGCGGTCTGGAAAAACGTGGCTTACACAGTAGAGACAAAAAATAAGGTCACATGAGGAAAAACCTCTTCCTTGGTTACATTCAAAGGAAAGTGACATAAAATAGCGAAGGCGGTCTACAATGACCGCCTTCTGTTTTTTATATTGATATGATTATTCTGATTAAGCGAGTACACCATGCATAGCACTGATACTATCGTCGCTCAGGCCACACCTCCGGGAAGAGGCGGTGTTGGTATCCTACGCGTTTCTGGCCCCAAAGCTGCCCTTGTGGCGCAAACCGTTTTAGGCAAATTGCCTAAACCTCGTTATGCCGATTACCTGCCATTTCGCAATGATGACAACTCAGTACTTGATCAGGGTATCGCCCTTTTCTTCCCTAATCCGAACTCATTTACAGGTGAAGATGTACTAGAACTACAAGGCCATGGCGGCCCCGTTATTCTAGATTTATTACTAAAACGTATTTTACAAATTCCTGGTGTGCGTATTGCAAATCCCGGAGAATTTTCTGAACGTGCATTTTTAAATGACAAACTCGATTTAGCACAAGCAGAAGCGATTGCTGATTTAATTGATGCCAGCTCAGAACAAGCAGCACGTTCAGCGATTAATTCATTACAAGGTGCATTTTCTTCTCATGTTAACGAGATGGTAGAGTCATTAACTCACTTACGCATTTATGTTGAAGCGGCTATTGATTTCCCTGATGAAGAGATTGATTTTCTTTCTGACGGCATCATCGAAGGAAAACTCAATGCTGTTATTGCTGAATTAGATGATGTTCGTGCTCAAGCTCGCCAAGGTAGCCTGTTACGTGAGGGAATGAAAGTGGTTATCGCTGGTCGTCCTAATGCAGGTAAATCAAGCCTATTAAATGCATTAGCTGGCAGAGAAGCGGCCATTGTCACGGATATTGCTGGTACAACTCGCGATGTATTGCGTGAACATATTCATATTGATGGTATGCCTTTGCATATTATCGATACAGCAGGCTTACGTGAAGCCAGTGATGAAGTTGAACGCATTGGTATTGAACGTGCTTGGAAAGAGATTGAGCAAGCAGACAGAGTGCTATTTATGGTTGACAGCACCACAACCGATGCAACAACACCTGAAGATATCTGGCCTGAATTTATGGCACGTTTACCAAACACCTTGCCTGTGACTGTTATTCGTAACAAATCAGATTTAACAGGGGAAAATGCTGAGATCACGGCACAAGGAAACTACCCGATGATCCGCTTATCTGCTCGTGATGGTATGGGTATCGAGTTACTGCGCGATCACCTAAAAGAAGCGATGGGCTTTAACAGTAATACTGAAGGTGGTTTCTTGGCTCGTCGTCGCCATTTACAGGCATTAAATACCGCAGCAGAACATTTACAGCAAGGTCATGAGCAACTGGTTTATGCAAAATCAGGTGAGTTATTAGCAGAAGAGCTAAGACTCGCTCAACAAGCATTAAGTGAAATTACAGGTGAATTTACCTCAGATGATTTATTAGGTCGTATTTTCTCTAGTTTCTGTATTGGGAAATAACAACTCAACATTACCTGCTATACCGTGTAACTTTCAATTTAACGGTTATAGCAGGTAAAATCAGATCTACACGCTATAACCATTAGACCTTGATCTACACGCTATAACCGGTATATTAGATATTAACGCCTATAACCGGTAGAAGATGATGATTATAATTAACGCCTATCAACTCAGCGTACATCTAAAAGATGTCCGATTAACAAAAAAACTATCTCAAAGTAAAGTCGCCAAAAAAGTAGGAATTCGACAAGACACCGTGTCCAATTTTGAACTTAATCCTAATTCCACCAAACTAGAAACCTTTTTCAAACTGCTCTCTGCACTAAATTTAGAGATGGAAATTCACCCTAAAGATGCTAAAAATAATTTAGCACACAAAAGTGAATGGAAAGAGGAGTGGTAAATGGCGAGTCTTGATGTATATATGAATGAATACTATGTGGGGATTTTTACTAAAAAAAGTTCGGGTGCGCATTTAACTTAGGTAATAAACTTTCTCAAGAAAAGTAAAATGAATGACTTATCTTCTTTTACTTTTTATATTATTTAATACCATTCTTTAATTACACGATTAAAAATAAATATCAGACGATATATCTAGTTATTTTTTATTTATTCATTGAGTAAATAACGCAATCGTTTACTTTATCTTTTCCTTTTTTAAAAAGAAAAATAGATTTTAGATAGAGAAAAAATAGGTATTAAAATTATCATGTTTCATGATCAAAATATAGAAAACCAGTCAATGACAATGCTAAACTTCGCCTTTAGTTAACTGGGTAAATATCCCCTTTATATTTAAGAGTCTATCGTGAGAACGCTTTATTTTACTGCGCTGACAACAGGCATTCTTTCTGCCATTTGGGCATTTGTAGCTAATCAATTTGATTTATTAAGTTGGGCTGGTTTTCTAGGTTGTACAGCTTATTTTGCTTACCCTAAAGAAGGATTAAAAGGGTTAGCAGTAACAATTGCCACAATTATGAGTGGCGTGATTTGGGCATTAGTAATTATTTATGGTAGCCAACTGTTTGATGATATATCTATTTTCGGCTATGCCGTAACGGGTGTGATTGCCTTTATAATGTGCGTTCAAGCTAAAAGCACTCTGCTTGCCTATATTCCTGGTACCTTTATTGGCGCCTGTACCATTTTTGCTGCTCAAGGTGATTTAACACAAACTATTCCTTCACTTATTGTCGGTGTGTTATTTGGTTATGCAATGAAAATGAGTGGACTGTGGGCTGCCAATAAATCACAGAGAAAAGCAGTTTAATTAATTTATCAAACCAATAAAAAGCGGTAACTTGATACTTTCCCTCTTAAAGTACCGCTTTCTTTTTTCCCTTATATTTTCTACTTTCCCTCATAGATAACTAACAAACTTTGAAATTGTAGTTCGTTTCTATTTACGTCAAAAAGGAGATCTCACACAAAACGCGAAAAGGAATATAGCTATGACGACCCCGACACAATCTACACACTACAACATTATTGTAATGTCAGATCCTCAACCTTGGAGACTCAATTTAGATAATAATGATCCCAATGACGATCAAACTCGTTGGGAGGCAACAGTTAGAAAAGTCAGAGATAGCATACAATTATTACATCGCGAAAAATCTTTTGCTTTTGGTATTATTAACGGCGACTTAACGGAATTTGGTCGTCGTCATCAACGAGAAAGTTTTCGCTCTCTTTTTGCCCCATCTCCCTTAGGATTTAATACCTATGTCGGTTTAGGTAACCATGATTATCAAAATAATGTCGGTGATTGCTCAGAACCGAGTAATTCTGATTACAGTATGAATGCTTGTGCCAGAGGCATGGTGTTTGATATGCATTATCGTATTGAAGAATACCGTCATTATTCAACCTCAGAAAATTTCCAGTACGATAGTAGTGAATATTCAGGTAGTAAAGCCTATTCGTGGGACTATGGTGAAATCCATTTTGTTCAATTACAAAATTATCCTACTTATCACGTAGTACTCGACCATTGGGCTGCATCAACAATCAATGTCACGGATTCCATTGATTGGTTAGAAAAAGATTTAATCCAAGCTCGCAATCGTAATAAAACCATTATTTTAAATTTTCATGATGGTAACCAACATTTTCCTGAAAACTCCTCTCAAGAAGAACTCTCCTTTTTTAAATACATGATTGAGCACTATGGTGTGAAAGCAGTTTTTGTTGGCCATACACACTATGTTGGACAAGATAATCGTTACGGTGGTAGTGAGATCTTTGGTGATATTCCCGTTTATAACAGTGGCGCTTTATTTAAAGGGGATTACTTATCTGTTGAAGTTAATGGCTCGCAACTTTCTATTGCTGTTTATAACGGATTATCTGGCCAGCCTCAATTAATCGAACAATGGAACTAAATATTAAACAAGGAGTTTTCTTTATGCATTTCAATCCATTAAAAGTCGCCATTAGTCCTTCATCACTCCCTGCAACACAGCCATTAATCTGTATCGACTACCAAAAACTCCAAGAAGGTATGTTGGATATGATTAACCGCAATAGTAATGTATTACCGACCATTGTCGATAAATTTAATGAGCAAGATCCACTCAATGCTCCCATTATTGTAGGACAAACCGTCATCGGACATATTATTGGTTTAATACCGGTTGTCGGTGGTGCATTATCAAAAATCACCTCTGCACTCTTTGGTATGATGAATAAAAATATGAAAGATAGCTCGCTAGCTAATCAAATTATCGAGCATGTCTCTCGTATTATTGACGCTAAAATTGCTGATAATAATGTTAAAATTATCAAACTCACCACAGAGGGAATATCCGATGTGTATCAGTTATTCTCTGATTCGTTTGCTCGTTATCTTGATCCTACAATGCATTATTCTGTACAACAAAAAAAAGATTTACGGGAACAAGTACTCAACCGTTTTGATGATGTAATTACGACAATCGTTTCTCAACAACCATTAGTCTTAAATTTAGCGCAATCCGCAGGCTTACCTTTTTATTGTCATTGTTGCGCCCTTTTTGTTGCTGCGCATTACGATATTCTCACTAATAAAGATAAACTTGAATTAAGTGATGATTACTTTAAAAGTAATCTAAAAACATTAAGAGAAAGTGTAGATAAATTTAATAGCGCAATTCATACCGCCATTTATCGGCAAACATCTAATATATTTAAAGATGATTATAATAAAAGTAATGTTTTTTTATCCGGTATTTACACATCAGGATTATCTTTTTATCAGGCTTGGATAAAAAAGAGTTTTGAAATCGAATTTAACACACCATTTTCTCGCTGGAATAGCTTAGAGTTATATGGACATGACTATAGCCATACCGATCCTAAAATCAGCTATTACAAAGCTTACTTTGATATAGGCAAAGATATATTACATCGAACATCCATGTTACAAAGTATCGAAACCTATTCTCATATTGATGCTGTTATTCGTATTAAACACAACTATTTAAGTATTGAAAAAGTACCAGATAGTTTTCAATATGAAGGCTGTTATGGTGTCGCGGGGGATAGTCGTGATGTATTAAAAACAGACACTTTTTTTACACCAGATAGCAGTAAAGCATATTTATCGCCCTCTCAAATTTTACCTTCTGTACGTTATATTTCTGATACCCCTTGGGGCGCATTACACTATATGGTGCTTGATGATGTAAACAATAATAGCTTTACCATTGGTCAAGGCCGCCGAGAGAACAAGTCTTATCTTAATATTCCTGGTTACTGTTTTAATGGCGTAAACCTTTATTTAAGCCGACATAATGGTAAACAATGCCATGATGATTCTGGCGCTTGGTTAACAGAATCTGCACCTATATTCCGTTTTTATGACGGTTATGCTTCTCTTACACTAGAAACTAAAAACCACTTGCCTGTACGACAAAAAAGCTATGAGTTGGATTTAAATCATGGGTTTGATACGCAATTAAGTAAAGCTCAATATGGGTATAGTGATATGCTGGTGGGTAAAAACTGTATTTTGTTAAATCAAGAAGCCTATTTTTGCTTACCTTCAGAAGAAACGATTGGAAAAACAAATAATTCGCAAAAAATGAAGGTGTTATTACAGTGCGCAGCTGAAAGTGAACAATCACTTTCAGTTTCTGTGAGAACGGGCAATGCCCTTAAAGGGACATTAATTGCTTCAAATACCTTTTCTCTTGGCCTAAATCAGGACAATATCATTTATAAAATAACACCATTACTTAATCATCCAGTAACAAATAAAAAAGCCTATTTTCGAACTTATCAACTTGAATTAGATTATTTATTCACACAAGAAAACGCATCCAATCTTTATTTTTATTTGCACTTTTCTAAACCTAACACTGTGTTAGCAGATATTACTGTACTGTTTTAACCATTAATTCTAATAAAAACACCTAAGTCTAAATTCACTCTTAGGTGTTTTATTTACTAGATTAATTTAATTGAAAATCTAATGAAACAATAAGCGGGTTCAATACGCTTTCAGGCTTAGGCCCTATCGGTTTTACTCGCTTTACAGCAGCCATTGCTGCATTATCCAGTGAAGAAATCCCTGAAGAGTTTTCTATCTCAACCATGGCAATAGCACCTTCTGCGGTGAGAGAAAAACTCACCACTACCTGACCTTCATGTTGCATGCGGCGCGCTTGTGATGGATAACGTTTATGACGCTCTATTTCTCGGCGCAATGAGCTTATATAGTGATTGTCAGATTCACCTTGCCCGATGCCTTTCTCGCTTAGTGCATGACTTCTTCCTGCTAACGAACTTGCCGTATGTTGCGTTAAGCTTTCTGCAGATGCTTCTGATGTTATTTGTGCTACTTGGCTTTCTAAATCACGCTGTTTTATGGGTTCTACTTTTTCTTGTACGACCTGTTTTTTTACTGGTGTAACTGGTTTTATAGGTATCGGTTTTTCTTTGGGCTTTTCAGGTATTTTCTTTGGTGCTTCAACAAACTCTCCTATTTCGGCATTTGGCAACACAATGGGAGTTTCTTGAGGTGCCGTTTCCACTAAAGGCTCAGGCACGACTGTCGATTGTTGGGGCGGTGAAAATACCACTTGGTAAACAGATAATGTATTTTCTTGTTGCTGATGAATATGGTGTGCACTTTCTGCCATAGAAAGTGAACGCAACAGCCAACTTAATATAGCGATATAAACTAACGAGATAGCTATTAGCCAGTAATAAATATTAAGCGGTTGCCTGACAGAAAGTGCCAACATAACAAAAAGCTCCTTAATTCTCTTTTAATTAAAATTGTGCAGTCACACCCAATCGGAAGGTTCTTCCGGGTGCAGGCATACCTGATCGCGTTAAAGGATCAATGTAGTATTCGTTTAATAAATTACTGCCTGTTATTTCAAACGATAAATTAGGGCTATATTGATAGTTAATATAGGCATCGACGGTAAAGACTTTTGCCCAACGCATCGGATTATTATTTCTGCCGTACATTTCTCTTGGTAACTTTTCTTTTAGCCATTTTTCATCTTTATTTTCTACTTCTGATGAATAGAGCCAGCGACTGCCCACCTCTAACTTATTATCTAACCAACGGGTACCTAAATGTAAATTAACCGAATATTTAGGTTGAATAGAAGTACGTAAAAAACCACCCGGATACCCCCCTGTCATACACTCTTTAATTCCCAAGAAACCAAAAGGATCGTAGTGACTAAAGGCATTTTTATCGCATACCTTATTTTTATGGCTATAAACTAAAGCCGTATCCATAAAAATAAAACCGTTATCAAAACGCGCTTGAACTTCCAGCCCCTCTAATTTTTGCTTTTCAAATTGCCTAATTTGCCAAGTTGCATCTCTATCAAACACATTTTCGATATTGGTATGAAAATAATTAATTTTAATATCGGCATGGCGCTCGACATTAAGCCAATCGGTCAAATCAAATACAACCCCAAACTCTGTACTTTTGGCGCGTTCTGGTTTTAATTTAAAGCCATAATAACGAGCTTTAGAGCCTGAAAATCCGCTAGTGTCTTCAAATAAATTAGGCAAACGCAGTTGCTCGGTATAACGGCCATAAAAACGCAATATCTCGTTGGCATACACCGTTGCAGACACCAGTGGTGAAAAGGCCCCATGCTGATAACTGGGCTCAGGTGCAAAATTATCTTTATCATCATCAAGATAAATAGGGATTGGATTGGTCACACCCATTTCATATTTATTAACTAATTTACCTGTAATGGGATCGGGCACTTTTTCATTGATATCAGCATAACCACTTAAGAACATATTTTTACTTTTAGATAATTCGCCATTTTTATCATAAAGTATGACGGTATATTCCGTGATCATAGGACGTTTTTGAGAAGATTCTATATTGAGATTTCCTTGTTCATCACGAAGAAAATCATCGTGCATCATATGAACTTGAGTTTTTTTAACTTTATGATGATTAATAATTTTTTCTTTTATTTCAGGTGATAAATTTTCATATTCAGGATAAACAAATTTAGATTGTAAAAACTTACGCATTTTTTTATCTATTTCTGGATAACGTCGATAATTTTTAAGCTCTTCAGGTAACGTTTCTACATCCACCCTATGGTAAGCTTTATATAATAAATATTCATCCGCAGTTAATGTACGTCGATAAGGCAAAATAAAGCCTCTTATTGATGGAGATTTCTCATAACCTTTTACATTATTACGTCGCTTATTATTTAAAAAAGTATCTGTTAAATGATAATAGTGATATTTACCACCCGCGGTAATAGCTAACCAAGAAAGTGGTTTCCAATCTGTGGAAAGGGCTAAGTTAATTTCATGACGTTGTCCTGCTCGCCCGGAGGTAACAAAATCAAAACCTGCAGGTAATTCCAATTCATCACTGTCTAATTTTTCAAATTGATAATGACTGGAAAATGAAAGAGAAAATTGCGGTGATAATTTAAATATCGAAGATAAATCAATACCATATCGGTTATTCTCTTGATAAAGAGAGGCAGTATCAATAAAACGCGTGTCTACTTTTGTATCCCATTTAGATAAATATTTTTCATCATAATCAATTTGCCGAGATACTCTAGGTTCACCACCACGAGTATTGGTATGTCCTGTGGTTGAATTTCCCCACAATCTTAATAATAAATCGGTTTGTTTATCTTCGGGTTTATATTGATAAGTTAATATACCTGTCTGTTGATTAATCGTTGCTAATGGCCATTGAGTCACTAAATTTTTTTCATAACGAGCCCACTCTAATCGTAATGGCATAATATCGCCAAACAGTAAATCGGTGTATCGGTAATTAATCGAAAAACGGTGTGTTGATTCAGGGAATAATGTCCCTTTAACTAAAAATGAACGATTACGGCTGGATGTATTCGGTACTTCATTACCAGGACGATAAATATGAGCAATAAAAGGAACATAAGGTGTTAACCTTACTTTATAATCAATTGAGTGGATAGATTTCATATTATCGGTTTCGAGATAAGCTTTTGTATTTCTTTTTCCTGCTAAATAATTGCCTTTTTCTCGCAGTGCATAAGCAAATAATAAATTAAATTTTTCTTTTTCAAACCCAATGCCTAGGCGAAATGAATGATCATGAAAATGCCAATCTTTATTTTTTTGTGGTGTGATTTCTAACGCAGGATCAATAACTCTTGAACCATAATGATAAAAATAAGGCTGATTACGGTAATCTCCAAGCATATTTAAATAAACTTCTTTATACCGTGTAGAGTTATTACTAATATCCCCTTTAAAATTAATACCAAAAGAGTCACCAATAGGCACAATATCACGAATATCTAGGGTTTTAATCGCAATACCGCCACCAATGCCTGTTTTCATATCTGGAGTTAATGAGGGACCTTTTTCAATATAGATACTACTAATCAAATTAGAATCAATATAGTTACGATTAGAGGCACCACTATAACCTCGATAAACAGTAATTGCCTGCTCTGTACCATCCACCGTAACAGGAATACGTCCTTGCCCTTGAATACCCCGAATATTCGGATCAAGCGCCCCACCATTACGCGCTTCACCACTATAAACCCCAATGGCGCTTTTTAGTAAATCAGCTGGAGAAATACCTTGATAACGCTCTAATAGCTCTTTGCCTAAATAAACATTAGAGACATCTTTCTCATAAACTTGTGAATAACCTTGCGTATCTTTTTCTTTATTATCAGAAATTTGAATATGACCAAGATCAGTTTTATCTTCTTTGGCTTGCAGATAAAAGCACGGAGAAAATAGCGATAGAGAAACGAAGATTGAAACAATTTTTCGCTTTCTAAAAAGCATTATATGCATTGTTTTACCTATTCAATTAATAAAAGAAGTGATTTATTTAATTAAAACTGTTTTTCTAATTTAAATAACACTTCGTGTTGCTGATATTGATATAACCAATCCACATTGCTTAATCTTCGGGTATAACGAAATTCTATTGCGGGATAAAACCCTAAAATAAAAGATGATTTATTTTTAATATTGGTTGTAAAAACAATACTATTATCTTTTCTTCTCTTTTTTAATAAAGGGTTATAGTTATTAAAGTATTTAAATTGATACTGTAAAAAAAGAGATATATGCCAATTCACTGACAAAGGATAATAAACGCCAGTTTTTATACCATACAGCTGATAATTTAATAAAGTATTTTTTTTACGATCTAACTGATAATTTAATTGATTAACTAACTGTATTCTATTATTAAAATAATAGTTATGGTTAGTACTATAACTAAGTCGCCGACTATTTAAATTATTTAACGCTTCTTGATATTTTTTTATTTTATAATCCAAACTTAAATTAATAGTTTGCTTTTTATTAATAAAATAAGAAAATTGCGCTTCACTTCCCCATGCTTGATATTCATATTGAGCTTGTGGTTTTTTTATTTCGTAATAAGGAGTCATTGACCATTGATATTGCGATTTTTGATAGCGATAACCCAGCTGTGTATATAATGCCAAAAAGTTAGCACGACGGTGAGAGTGATAATCTATATATCGTGCATAAGTATAAGAAGAAAAAGTATGGTGAGAATAAATGATAACAGGCTGATAAAAAGAAAAATAATGAGTAAGACCCGTTGATACAATGGGTTTTGCACTTCTTAAAGTCACTTTTCTTTGCGTGGATTGAGAGACCACTTTTTCAGCTATATCAGGTGCATGGTTAATATTATCGTTATAAAAGAAGCTAAGTTGATAGAAACGTTGACCTTGAAAATAAGCGGCTAATTTAACCTTATAAAACTCAATGGATTGACTAATATCTTTTGGTAAATCAACAATACTACTCAACTGATCGAGTTGTTGCTGTGCTTTTTTATATTCTCGCAAATGAAAATAAAGCTGTATTAACCCTGTTTGTGCTGGGATAAAATCAGCTTTTTGTTTAAGTTGCTGCTGATAATAAAACTCAGCTTGTAAAAAATTGCCTTTTGTTTGGGCTAAAAGCGCTTTAGCATAATCAATTAAGAGTGTTTCATGGAAAGGTAATTGTTGATAGTCCAGTAATAGTTCTTCGGCCTTTTTCCACTGCTGTTGCTGTAAAGCGCGATAAAGTTGTTGGCCTATTTGGGCAACTTGGTGTTGAGGTGAAGAATAGGAGAATAAAACAGAATTATTTTCTTTGGCATTTACTTTTAATGGAATAAATAACACACTGATAATAAAAAACAACTTCATTCGTTTTTGATAATAACGCATGTATATCCTTATAATAAAAATCGACCTATTCCTTAAGATCAGTTTATTTTTGATAAAAAAAAACAGATAACCCTATACCTGATTATCTGTTGCTAACATTTAGCTTAATGACCACTAATACCACTTTTTAAAGAATTAACCGATTGTATTACCAAACAAATTTATAATATTATTTTTTGAAAAAATTAAGAAGCATCCGTGCTTGCTGTTATTTCTTCACTTTCACTACTATTTTTCGTACCACCAAAACCGATATCTTTTGTGTGATCCGAACTAAATACCACAATACCTGCTAACACTTCGGCATTTTCGCCAAAAAAGGCACCTTCAACAACCCCTGATGTTGTATCCTCTTTTGCATCTGCAGAAAACGTTACTTGGTTATTTGCGGTATAAAGATTTCCACCTTCTAACTCAACAGTACGCTGCTCATTCTTCAATGAACCTTCAATTTTCTTTTGAGAAAAATCAACATCAAACGTACCAGAAAGTTGGTTACTACCGTTATATTTACTGATACCCATTACCGTATAAGTGGCGCTATCTGTCGGTAGTGTGGTTGTCACATCTTTACCGATATAATAGGTTTGATGTGTTGCATCTGTTGCTGATGTTGTTTTTGCCCAGTCACCAAAATAGACATTAGCATTAGTGATTTTAGCAAAGTGAAAAACACCCATATCACTATGTTGGTGATTAGATTGGATTGTATAAACACCATGACTATCCGCTCCACCACTCATTCTGGGTGATGTCAACGAAGCAAAACCAATTTTTTTCCCACCTCCTACGGTACTAATACCCACACCTGGCTCTCCACCAGACATTTGATGATCACCACGTTGGATAGGGTCACTTGCCCCGACTTTCATGGTATTTAATGAACCACTTTGATTAGAATGAATTTCAGCTTGTACAGCATGAGTCCCCATTAATATAAATAATGCGCAGACTAATTCATTACGTTTTTTCATAATAACTTCCTTATTATTAGTTTGAGGGTGTGGCTACTTATTATAAATAATAAGTAGCCACTTACAGAGATATTAATATTCTATCTTTACAGCTTCACTTTCGAATATAAAGCTTGCTGTTTCGGGCGTGGTTAATATTAAATAAATCTCTGTCATTGTAAATAACTTATTTTAATAAACTGATTTTCAATTAGCCTTATTTATATTATGGTGATTAAGTTAATTAAATGATTTACTTTATTTTTTTATTTAAACACATAAAAAACCAATAAATATTTCATGTTTATTTTTGTGAACAAACTCGCAATTATTTATCTTTATTTCTTTTAAAAACAATTATTATTTATTAGGTGTTTTAGCTTTATTATAAGTTATATATTAGTAATATAATCATTTCTAAAATTAAAAACAGTTTTCATTCATTATAATTTATTTATTTCCTCATGAATTATTTTTATAAAAATATCACGATCTTTATTATGAATATTATTATTCCAAATAACACCTATTTCCCATTGTGTATACAAACCAGACAGTGGCAATAAAGTGACTTTTTGTTTGTCACAAATAAGCTCTGCATTTTTAGGTACCAATGCCATCCCTAATCCAGCAGCAACTAACGCTAATTGTGTTTGGATATCTTGTGATTGCTGTAATACACGAGGTTTAATTTGATGATATTTTAAAAAATCATTAATTTGTTGATGTAGTTTTTTTCCTTTTTCTGGAACCAGTTGAATAAGCCCAAGTATATTAAAATAGTGTAATGGATCATCTTCAATCTCTAACACCATAATGTTTTGTGTTGGAATAGCTAACATCAATCGCTCTTGTGCTAATGAAATCCCTTTGAGGGGTTCTGTAACAGGTAAGCGTGAAAATGCGAGATCGAGTTCTCCTAAACGTAATTTATTTTCCATCATGCTAGAAGGCATATCATCGATATGAACAGTAATATCAGGATGAGCGTGATTAAATTTTGCCAATAATGGGGTAATAAAATTTAATGAGGACAAACCAAATCCTGCATAAAGCTCTGCTTTTTGGGGTTCACTTAATTGGCGAGCTTGTTTTTCTAGAACGCGAGCCTCTCTTAAAACTGATTGAGATTGACTCAGTAAATACTGTCCTTCAGGTGTTAATTTTGCACCATGGCGTCCACGCTGAAAAAGTGTGATACCTAACTGAGACTCCAGTGTTTTTATCTGTTTTGTCAGTGCGGGTTGGCTAATAAAAAGCTTTGATGAAGCTTCACCAAAATGTTCTGTTTCAGCTAAAACAACAAAAGCATGTAATAAACGGGTATCCATGACTAATTATTGATCCTATCTTATTTTTCTTTTTATTATTCTAACATAAAATAAATAAATAAAATTAATAACCAATATATTAATAAGCGAAGTAAATAAATTACTCTTTAGCTAAACAAAAACAGCTCACAAAATGAAAGCTGTTTTTTTATTAAATTACGCTTTACCAAATCGAACCGAAATAGGATCTTGTTCATTTCCAAATTTTGTCGTTAATATCGAATAAAGTTCAGGTCTTCGTCCTGTTAGCCAGCGTCTTCCTGTAGAGTTTTCTAATAATGTGAGGTCAAGATCTGCAATCACCATATCATCATTAATCGCTTTGCTCTCTTTTACTACGCGCCCATAAGGGTCAATGATCATTGCATTCCCAGTACGAACCTCTTCTTCATCACGACCAACACCATTACTAAATAACACAAACATACCGTTATCATGCGCTCTTGCAGGTAACCAACGCATTAGCCAACCTCTTCCATGCTCACCTTGAAATGCCTCTTGTAATGATTGAGGATCTTGATGTCTATTTTCCCAAAGCGTCATGGGAATAGGCTTCATACTATGTGGGCTACGTGAATTTGTTCCACCCGTTTGATGAGGAGCGAGTAAAATATCGGCACCTAACAATGCATTAGCTCGTGCATTTTCGACCAAGTTATTATCCCAGCAAATTAATACGCCCATTTTAACCCCCCAAGGGGTTTCGAATACGGTATATTGCTCACCACTTTTGATGATCGGATGTTCGAAGGCATGTAATTTCCGATGTTTATGCAAAGAGCCATCAGGCATACAAACAACCCATGTATTATAGAGTGTATTGTCTTCTGCTCGCTCAATAAGTCCGACACCTATCGCCATTTGATGCGTTATCGCTTTTTGTTTTATTAACGCTAAAGATCCACTGTCAGAGACTCGTTCACTTAATGCATACACTGATTGGTCTGATAATTTAGGAACGTGCCAATATCCTGTAATACACATTTCAGGAAACACTAATACATTCACCTTTTCAGTCGCTGCTTTATCTATAAACTGATGAATTTTCGCTAAATTATAAATTTTGTCGTTTGCTTTATGTTGAAACTGCACTGTAGCAACGCGTAATGTTTTAGATGTGTTCATACGTTTTCACCTGTTAAGCCATATATCTCTTCAATATAAAAACGTATTTATTGCTTAAAAGATAATCACTTATTCGCTACTTCCGATAACTCTTTGGAATGAAATTAAGATAACAGCAAGAAATGACAAGGTTCTATCGCTCTATTTCACGGAATAAGCACCTTATTTTCTGGCATCATAATGGCAATAAAGGAGTATTTATGTCTGCTAAGTCCCTATTTATAATTCTTTCATTATTAGGATTATCCGCTTCCTGTTTGGCAGGAGATGGCTTAGTGGATAGAACATGGACAGCTTCAGGATTAAATACACAAAGTTATCGACAAGCATTAAGACAACCAGCCGCAACCTCTCGATATACCCTTTTTAATATCACGCCAGATATGCCTGTTCCGGGGGGGGCAAGCCATTCTGATCATCAAGGTATTCGTTATATTGCAATGAAGTATGGCCCTTATGGTCAGCCAGAACATTATAAAACCTACCAAATCATGTTTTCTCATTATTCAAATAGTAGTACGAAAAAAATTCGCTATTTAGGTGAGTTATATACTGTTGTGGGTGATATCTATTTAATTGATCCTTTTGCAACAACCAATGAATGGCAACGAGGTCGTAGCCAAATTGTTGAAGAGTACTATGAGATATTAGATGCTCACGGAAATAGAACAGGCAAAGGATTACGCTTTAATAATTGGGATAAGCCAATTCATATAACTAAATGGTCATCAAATTAATATATTCTTAATCAATATTCCCTTTTGTTAACTCTCTCTTAATGTCGCCACGTTTTCTTTTATTAAAATAAATACTTTGAATATTAACTCACATTAATACTTTCTAAATTTATACAAATAAAAACGATAAGAATATCAATAACTGGCATAACTCTCTTAATTTCTATCTAATTTAGTTATTTCTTTATAGAAATTTAATTCAAAGAAAAGTTAGTTTTTATTTCACTTATCTATTTAAAATAATCATTAGCTTATGAAAATCATAGAATATTATTTCAAACTGTTTCGAACTATCGTATTGCCTGATCGTGTGTATTTAAAGAATAAGTTTATTCGTAACTTAGGTTATCAACCTAACTTTAAAATACCGACATCACTTAATGAAAAAATCAATGCACGTATGCTATTTGATAGAAATCCAATTTATACGCGCTTAGCAGATAAAATCAAAGTAAGAGATTATGTGATAGAAAAGATTGGTCCACACTATCTGGTTCCTATCATTAACACCTATTCTCATCCTGATGAAATCGATATCACTCAACTTCCTTCACGTTTTGTACTCAAATGTAATCACGATAGCGGTAGTACAATCATCTGCCTTGATAAAGCAACTTTTGATATTGAAAAAGCAAAGAAAAAGCTGCAATTTCATTTAAAACGTAATCTCTATCCTGTTACCCGTGAATGGCACTATAAAAACATCAACGCTCAAATCATCTGTGAAGAATATATTGATTTATTTGATACACAAAATCCAATGATACCAACGACTTGTCGTCTTCACTGTTTTAATGGTCAACCTCATTATGCGGAAATTGATATTTCTGATACCAAAGGGAATGGGTATATAAATGTGTATGATACAAATTGGCAGTTACAACCCATCACATTAGAAGATCCCAACACACCCAAACTTATTGAAAAACCAACGCAATTTGAAATCATGTTGCAATTAGCCGCTAAACTGGCAAATGGCTTTAATTATTGTCGAGTTGATTTTTTAATGTCTGAAAATAGACTTATCTTTAGCGAAATGACCTTTACCCCAAATGCAGGGCGTATCCCCATCAAACCTAAAGAATGGGATTACAAATTAGGTGCATTGTGGTCATAAAAGAGAAAATTAAATAGGTGTAAATCGTTACATAAAACGATTACACCTATTTTTAAAAATTTCATTTTATGATGTCAATCTGTCAGTCGTTGTGGATGAGTAAATACTGTTGCTCTTCCGCGGCGACAAAAACCCACCAGCGTGACATTGTATTTATTAGCAACTTCAACCGCTAAAGAGGTTGCTGCAGAAACAGCAAATAAAATTTCTGCGCCACACATTGCGGCTTTCTGTACCATTTCATAGCTTGCTCGACTAGAGACTAATACCGCGCCTTCATTCCACTTTTCTTGAGCTTTCATACCTAAAAGCTTATCAAGCGCAACATGACGACCAACGTCTTCACATCCCCCTTGCATTTCACCCTCTGGTGATAACCAAACAGCCGCATGAGTACAGCCAGTTAATTCACCAATTTCTTGAACGGTTGTCATCTGCTCTAAGGCTTTATCAAGATTTGAAAGTGAAAATGTTTGTGTAAAAGGTAACGGAGTAATAGGTCGAAAAATCTCTTCTAGTTGTTCAGTTCCACAAATACCACAGCCAGTGCGCCCCGTCATATTACGGCGTCGCTCTTTTAATCCCATAAAACGTCGGCTTGATAATTCAACTTGAACTTCAATACCGCCGTTACAACTTTCCATAATTTCGATACTGCGAATTTCATTAGAAGATTCTATAATGCCTTCGGATAAAGAAAATCCGACAGCAAACAACTCTAAATTTTTAGGGCTCGCCATCATAACGACGTGAGATATTCCGTTGTACACTAATGCAACAGGAACTTCGAGTGCAATATAATCGTCTTCTTGTCTGTTTAGAGATCCCTTGTGTTGCACAATTGTTTGATCTACGCCAACGATTACACGTTTAGTTAACAATTTTGTCGATTTTGTTTCATCCATAAGATGAATTCCTAAATTTATTAATACATAATAACAATACGGGTAAAAACGATTTTACACTACCTATCAGGCAATGAACCTGATCCTATTAGGGATAATAGGGATAAAAAAACAATCAGCTCCATTTTCGTGAAGAAAATTAGAGTCAGTAAAAGCAATGTATGATGAGGAGAGACCCCATGCAGGTCAGCAGAAGACAGTTCTTTAAGATCTGTGCTGGCGGTATGGCAGGTACTACAGCGGCAGCGCTTGGTTTTGCACCAGCAGTTGCGCTAGCAGGCTCACGTCAGTATAAATTACTGAGAGCCCGCGAAACCCGCAATACCTGTACGTACTGTTCTGTCGGTTGTGGACTATTAATGTATAGTCTGGGCGATGGCGCCAAAAACGCAAAAGAAACGATATTTCATATTGAAGGTGACTCAGACCATCCAGTAAACCGCGGTGCATTATGCCCTAAAGGTGCTGGTCTTGTGGATTTCATTCACAGTGAAGGTCGTTTAAAACACCCAGAATACCGTGCACCCGGCTCGGATAAATGGGTAAAACTCTCATGGGAAGAAACGTTTGATCGTATTGCGCGCTTAATCAAAAAAGACCGCGATGCCAACTTCCAGAAATTCAATAAAGAAGGTGTAGAAGTCAACCGTTGGTTAACAACGGGTATGCTTTGCGCCTCTGCAGCAAGCAATGAAACTGGGTTTTTAACTCAGAAATTCTCAAGAGCTCTTGGGATGCTGGCTGTCGATAACCAAGCGCGTGTCTGACACGGACCAACGGTAGCAAGTCTTGCTCCAACATTTGGTCGCGGTGCGATGACCAACCACTGGGTTGATATGAAAAATGCCAACCTTATCGTCGTTATGGGCGGTAATGCGGCAGAAGCACATCCTGTGGGATTCCGCTGGGCGATGGAAGCTAAAATCCATAATAACGCCAAGCTCATTGTTATTGATCCTCGCTTCACCCGTACTGCGGCTGTTGCGGATTTCTATACGCCAATCCGTTCTGGTACTGATATTACGTTCTTATCGGGCGTTATCTTATATCTGCTCGAAAATAAGAAATATCAAAAAGAATACGTTGAGGCTTATACCAATGCGAGCTTGATTGTCCGTGAAGACTATCATTTTGATGATGGTTTATTCAGCGGATATGATGCAGAAAAACGTAAATACGATAAAACCACTTGGAACTACGAGATGGATGAAAATGGTTTCGCAAAACGCGACACCACATTACAACATCCTCGTTGTGTCTGGAATCTGTTAAAACAACACGTTAGCCGTTACACGCCTGATGTGGTTACTCAGATTTGTGGTACACCAAAAGATGATTTCTTAAAAGTCTGTGAATATATTGCTGAAACAGCAGCGAAAGATAAAACAGCCTCTTTCCTGTATGCACTAGGCTGGACTCAACATACTGTTGGTGCTCAAAACATCCGTACCATGGCAATGATCCAATTACTGTTAGGTAATATGGGTATGGCTGGTGGCGGTGTTAACGCACTACGTGGTCACTCTAATATTCAAGGCTTAACTGACCTCGGTCTATTATCTCAAAGCTTACCAGGCTATCTAACTCTGCCTTCTGAAAAGCAGACTACATTAGAAACCTACTTAGCTGCGAATACGCCAAAAGCGACAGTACCGGGACAAGTTAACTACTGGGGCAATTATCCTAAATTCTTCGTGAGTATGATGAAGACATTCTATGGTGATAATGCTCAACGTGATAATGATTGGGGCTTCTCACTGTTACCTAAGTGGGACAAACCTTACGACGTTCTACAATACTTCGATATGATGGATAAAGGTGAAGTCAACGGCTATATCTGCCAAGGCTTTAACCCTGTTGCCTCATTCCCGAATAAGAACAAAGTTATTCGCTCATTATCAAAACTGAAATTCCTTATCACAATGGATCCGCTAAACACTGAAACTGCGTGTTTCTGGCAGAACCACGGTGAAGAGAACGACGTTAAAACAGCCGATATTCAGACAGAAGTCTTCCGTCTGCCAACAACCTGTTTCGCAGAAGAAGACGGTTCTATCGTTAACTCTGGTCGCTGGTTACAATGGCACTGGAAAGGGGGTGATGCCCCTGGTGTGGCTATCCCTGATGCTGAGATTTTATCGGGTATTTTCCATCGTTTACGCCAACTCTACAAAGAAGAAGGCGGTGCGATGCCAGAGCAGGTGTTGAATATGACTTGGGATTACTTTGATCCTGATAATCCAACATCCGCAGAAGTTGCACAAGAAAGTAATGGTAAAGCATTAGTCGACTTAAAAGATGCTGATGGCAATATCATTCTGAAAAAAGGTCAACTGCTTAGCTCGTTTGCTCAGTTACGTGATGATGGTACAACGGCGAGTGGCTGTTGGATCTTCGCAGGTAGTTGGACAGAGAAAGGCAACCAAATGGCTAACCGTGATAACTCCGATCCATCAGGATTGGGTAATACATTAGGTTGGGCATGGGCATGGCCTCTTAACCGTCGCATTATTTATAACCGCGCATCAGCAGACCCACAAGGTCAACCATGGGATCCTAAACGTAAATTAATCGAATGGGATGGCAGCAAATGGACGGGTATTGATGTACCTGACTATAGCAACGCTGCACCGGGTTCTGATGTTGGTCCATTTATTATGCAGCCGGAAGGTATGGGACGTCTGTTTGCTATCGATAAGATGGCAGAAGGTCCATTCCCTGAGCACTATGAGCCAATTGAAACACCATTGGGTACTAACCCACTGCATCCAAATGTCGTTTCAAACCCAGCGGCGCGTATCTTTAAAGATGACTGGGAAGATATGGGTAAAGCAGAAGATTTCCCCTATGTCGGTACAACTTATCGTCTGACAGAACATTTCCACTTCTGGACTAAACACGCGCGCTTAAATGCGATTATTCAGCCACAACAATTTATTGAAATTGGTGAGCGTTTAGCCGCAGAGAAAGGCATTGTTCAAGGCGATACCGTTAAAGTCAGCTCAAAACGTGGTTATATCAAAGCGAAAGCGGTTGTCACTAAACGTATTAAAACCCTTGATGTTGATGGGCGCAAAGTGGATACCATTGGTATTCCTATTCACTGGGGCTTTGAAGGTGTTGCTGTGAAAGGCTTTATTGCGAATACGTTAACGCCATTCGTTGGTGATGCGAATACACAAACGCCAGAGTTTAAAGCGTTCCTTGTTAATGTGGAAAAGGTGTAAGGAGATAAATTATGTCACTGCAATCCCAAGACATTATTCGTCGCTCTGCCACCAATTCCCTTACTCCCGCGCCTCAGGTGCGGGATTACAAGGAAGAAGTGGCAAAACTTATCGACGTAACAACCTGTATCGGCTGTAAAGCCTGTCAGGTAGCTTGTTCTGAATGGAACGATATTCGCGATAAAATTGGCACTAACGTCGGTGTTTACGATAACCCAACTGATCTAACCGCAAAATCATGGACAGTGATGCGTTTCTCTGAAGTTGAAGAGAACGGCAAACTGGAATGGTTAATTCGTAAAGATGGTTGTATGCACTGTGCTGATCCGGGCTGTTTAAAAGCCTGCCCAGCAGAAGGTGCTATCATTCAATACGCTAACGGTATTGTTGATTTCCAATCAGAACACTGTATTGGTTGTGGTTATTGTATTGCAGGTTGTCCTTTTAATGTGCCTCGCATTAACGAAGAAGATAACCGTGCTTACAAATGTACGTTATGTGTTGACCGTGTTGAAGTCGGCCAAGAGCCTGCATGTGTGAAAACGTGCCCAACAGGCGCGATTCATTTTGGTTCGAAAGAAGCGATGCTCAATCTTGCTGGTGAACGTGTTGCAGAGCTGCAAACTCGTGGCTATGACAACGCGGGTCTTTACGATCCACAAGGTGTGGGTGGTACACACGTAATGTATGTTCTCCATCATGCTGACAAACCAAACCTGTATCATGGTTTACCTGAAAACCCAGAAATTAGCTCAACGGTTAAATTCTGGAAAGGCATCTGGAAACCATTGGCTGCTGTTGGTTTTGCCGCAACCTTCGCGGGCGCTATTTTCCACTATTTAGGTGTCGGTCCAAACCGTACAACTGAAGAAGATGAAGAAGAAGCACTCAAAGAGATGGAAGCATCTTCTAAAACACAGACCTCTGTGAATAAGGAGGAGCAGAAATGATGAAGAAGAAAGGTGATAAAATTCTTCGCCATACCGCATCAGAGCGTATAAACCACTGGGTCGTTGTGATTGTCTTTCTGTTCACAGCAATCAGCGGATTGGGTTTCTTCTTCCCATCTCTGAACTGGTTCATGAATATTTTAGGTACACCAGAACTGTCACGTCTGTTACACCCGTTTGTGGGTAGTGCTATGGCAATTCTCTTTATCTTTATGTTCTTCAGATACTTGAAGTATAACTTTATTGATAAAGATGATTTAGTCTGGGCTAAAAATATTCATAAAGTGCTACAAAATGAAGAAGCTGGCGATATCGGTCACTACAATTTAGGTCAGAAAGGCATTTACTGGATGTTAAGTATCAGCCTTATCTTACTAACAGTCAGTGGCATTATCATTTGGCGTCCTTATTTCGCAGAATATTTCTCGATCCCAGTTATTAGAATTGCCTTATTAGTTCACTCATTATCAGCAATATTACTGATAATCACCGTAATTGTTCACGCTTATGCGGCATTCTGGGTAAAAGGTTCAATTCGTAGCATGGTTGAAGGCTGGGTAACTCGCGGTTGGGCTAAAAAGCACCATCCTCGTTGGTATCGTGAAATTCTCGAAGAAGAGAAAAAAGAAGCCGAAAAGAAGTCACAGAAATAATGCCTTAAAGTGTATTTCTGAACAAACGGAGGCTTGATTAGCCTCCGTTTTTTATTCAATTTACGCCCACTTTTAAGACGTAAAAGAACAATAACACACTATTATTACCCACTGTCATGGCTTCATGTTTGCTTTTGATTTATTCTGAAGTCAAATCCTGTGGGTATTCACTATAAAATTTATGATAATAGGAAGATAGAACGTTATGAGTATTCGCATCGTTCCTAAAGAGCAATTAGGTAAAGATCAATCAGAAAAAGGGATTAGCTTTATTCCACCTGTATTATTCCCTAATCTGAAAAACCTTTATCAACGTCGTGCTGAACGTTTTCAAACACTAGCAAAAGATAATCCTTTCGCAGACTACCTTGAATTTGCAGCAGAAATTGTGAAAGCTCAAGAAAAAGCACTTCATGATAATCCACTTACCATTGATCTTGCCCCACTCCTGACACAGCAAATTGGTGTAGCACCTTTAGATAGAAAAACATTCAAACGCAGTAAACATTGGCATGCTTTATTAGCCTCGATTATTGCTGAATTACGTCCAGTTGTGCCTGAAAGTGCCACTATCACTTTAGAAAATCTCGCTAAAGCGTCTGAAACTGAATTAGAAGAAATGGCAACGGCATTACTTAATGATGAATATTCAAAAGTTTCAGCAGATAAATCTGTCTTTATTTGGGCAGCGTTGTCTCTTTACTGGGCACAATTAGCGGCAAATATTCCAGGTAAGGCTAAAACAGAATACGGTGAAAATCGTCAATTCTGCCCAGTTTGTAACAGTATGCCTGTGGCAAGCATGGTACAAATCGGCACAACCCAAGGTTTACGCTATTTACACTGTAATTTATGTGAAACCGAGTGGCATGTTGTACGCATTAAATGCACCAACTGTGAATTAACAGGTAAATTAAATTACTGGTCATTAGACAGCGAAAATGCTCCCGTGAAAGCAGAAAGTTGCGGTGATTGTGGAAGCTATCTAAAAATTTTATATCAAGAAAAAGATGCCAATGTAGATGCTGTCGCTGACGATTTAGCGTCTATCGTCCTTGATGCAAAAATGGAAGAAGAAGGCTTTGCTCGTAGTAGCATTAACCCATTCCTGTTCCCAAATGAATAATAATTAGGTATTAGCATGACAAATGATACGCGCTCACTTTATAGCCAGCTTCCGTCCATTGATAAGTTACTGCATCAAGAAGAAATTCAGGCTTTAGTTGCTTCTTATGGTCAGACATTTATTACTGAGCATTTACGAAAGTTACAAGAAGAAGCGCGTATCATTATTCGCCAAGATAATGACCTACCTGCATGGCATAACCAGTGGGCGAATGAATTACAAAATCGCATTACATTACAACGAAAATCGTCAATTAAACCTGTTTTCAATTTAACAGGAACGGTTTTACACACCAATCTAGGCCGAGCATTAATGGCCGAGTCCGCTATTGAAGCGGTTAGCCAAGTTATGCGCTCAGCGGCAACCTTAGAGTATTCTCTTGATGGTGCTTCACGAGGACATCGTGATCGCGCTATCGCTGATTTGTTATGTGAATTAACGGGCGCTGAAGATGCCTGTATTGTTAATAACAACGCAGCTGCTGTTTTGCTGATGCTCGCAACGGTTGCGCCCAATAAAGAAGTCGTGGTTTCTCGTGGTGAATTAGTGGAAATTGGCGGCGCTTTTCGTATCCCGGATGTGATGACTCAGGCAGGCTGTACACTCAAAGAAGTAGGAACAACAAACCGCACTCACCTTAAAGATTATCGTAACGCCATTAATGAGAATACCGGTTTGTTAATGAAAGTTCATACTAGCAACTATTGTATTCAAGGCTTTACAGCAGAAGTACATGGCGACGAACTTGCCGCACTTGGTAAAGAGATGAACTTACCCACGGCTATCGATTTAGGCAGTGGCTCAATGACTAATTTAGCCGCCTTGGGTTTACCTTCAGAGCCGATGCCTCAAGATTATCTACAGCAAGGTATCGATCTTGTTACCTTCTCTGGTGATAAATTATTAGGTGGCCCTCAGGCGGGCATAATCTTAGGCAAAAAAACATGGATTGAAGCTATTCAGCGCCATCCTTTAAAGCGCGCATTACGTGTTGATAAAATGACATTAGCGGCATTAGGTGCCACATTACGTCTTTATCAGCAACCTGAAAAAATGGCTGTTGAAATTCCAACATTACGCTTGTTAACTCGGACACAAACAGAAATTAATGACATGGCGCAACGGTTATTGCCTCATTTTCAGGCATATTATGGAGAAAATTACCATATCACGATATCCTCATGTGCTTCTCAAATAGGCAGTGGTTCATTACCTATTGAAAGTTTACCGAGTGCAGCACTTACCTTTGAAGCCAAAGATGGAAAAGGTAGCCAGTTAGATGCGTTAGCTGCGCATTGGCGTAATTTAGAAAAACCGATTATTGGTCGAATTACTGATGGTCGCCTGTGGCTCGATCTGCGCTGTCTTGAGGATGAAAATGCATTAATACAGGCACTTTTACTATGATTTTTGCAACGGCAGGTCACGTAGACCACGGAAAAACCACACTGATACAGGCTATTACTGGAGTAGATACTACCCATCTCCCTGAAGAAAAAAAACGAGGCATGACCATTGATTTAGGTTATGCCTATTGGCGTCAAGATGATGGGACGTCTATTGGTTTTGTCGATGTGCCCGGTCATGAAAAATTTCTTTCCAATATGCTTGCGGGCGTTGGTGGGATCTCTCATGCACTATTAATTGTCGCTTGTGACGATGGTGTTATGGCCCAAACCATTGAGCATATTTCTATTTTACGCCTTGCTGGCTGTCCTCAAGTTACCGTTATTCTCACTAAAGCAGATCGTGTTACACCTGAACGAATTAAAGAAGTTCGGTCACAAACAACGGATGTATTGGCCAACTTAGGCTGGCAACAACCTGATGTTTTTATCACCTCAGCACCTTCTGGCGAAGGGATCCCTGCGCTTCGTGACTATCTTGTTAACCTTCATCAACAAGAACAACAACACCCCCAATGGCATAAACGCTTTCGCTTAGCGATAGACCGTGTTTTTAGTATTAAAGGGGCGGGATTAGTCGTGACGGGTACCGCCCTCGCTGGACAAATAGCCATTGGTGATACTTTTTGGCTAACAGGTGCGGATAAACCAGTAAGGATCAGAGCATTACACGCACAAAATCAACCGGTAGAAAGTGCTGGAGCCGGTCATCGTATTGCCATTAATATCACTGGAGATGTCAGTAAAGATAATGTCTCTCGTGGCGATTGGTTACTCTCTCAAGAGCCTAACTACCAAGCCCATAAAGTCTTAGTCAGTTTAATCGCTGATGAACCTTTAAAGCATTGGCAGCCAGTACATATTCATCACGGTACTCGCCATATTACAGGTCGTGTTGCGCTCTTAAATGATGCGAATGAAACACCACAGTTAGCAGAGCTTATTCTTGATGACCCCCTTTGGCTGGTGGATAACGACAGGCTTATCTTGCGTGATATCAGTGCTCAACGCACCTTAGCCGCAGCGAAAGTCTTACATTTGCATTCGCCACGTAGAGGCAAACGACAAAGTGAGTTCTTATCTTGGCTACATCAAATTGATAATGCTGACAGTGTCAGCGCCAAGTTAGCGTTATGTTTACCAAAAGGTGAATTATCTCTAAATCAGTTTGCTTGGGCTCAGCAATTAACTGAAAATGCACTCACTCAGCTACTAGAAACATTTGACCTAATTAACGTTGCTGGCGTTATTCTTTCTAAAGAAAATGCGGATAAAGCGAAACAGAAATTACTCGATACACTTGAGGAATATCACCAACAACATAATGATCAAATGGGTGTGGGTCGTTCTCGTTTAAAACGGATGGCACTACCTACTTATCATGATGAATTGGTTTATCACCTAATTGATCAGTTACGAAAAGAGGGTGCAATTAGCCAAAGTCGCGGTTGGCTTCACCTCCCAACCCATGGTCTTGCTTTTTCACCAGAACAAGATGCGCTATGGCAACATGCTAAAGTCTATTTTGAGCAATCTGAACCTTGGTGGGTGCGTGATCTCGCCAATGAAATGAAAAATGATGAGAAAGTGATCCGCTCATTATTACGTAAAGCGGCACAATTAGGTTTAATTATTCCAATTATTGCCGACCGCTACTATACACACCAATCAATGGAAAAATTTGCATCTATCATTGTGAAATATAATGAGAGTAATGGTAGTGTCACTGCCGCGGACTTTCGTGATGAGTTATCTGTTGGGCGTAAGTTAGCAGTACAAATCTTAGAGTATTTTGACCGTACTGGTTTTACTCGTCGTAAAAAAGATCTTCATATTTTACGAGACAAAGGTTTATTCTAAAAACAGATGTTAACTTAGGCTAAATAAAGTTATTTAGCCTATTTAAGATTATCGCCTACAATTTTTGTAAAATATCCCCTTTATTCTTTATAGCTATACTCGGAAGAGATATGAAAAAATATTTAGGAAGTGCTTATCTTGCACTTATTCTTATTGCCTCATTTTTTATTGTTTTTGAGAAAGCAACGTTTATTTATACTGCACTTCTTTCAGTCGGTGCTTATTTTATTCTTTTTTCTCTTTGCTTTATTTTATCAGCTCGTATCTTATTTTCAGCTATTACCACCGGTACCCTCTTCCTTATAACTAAGTTTATTAATCAACTCAAAGTCCATTATTACAAAGAAACATTAATGTTCTCTGACTTTGATTTGGCTTTTGATAGCTCTAATTTAGGGACATTAGGTCATTATTGGGAAGCCGGTGTTGCATTGATTGCGATGCTAATATGGCTTCTTATCAATATGTCTATTGCTTGGCATTTTTCCAAGAAATCACGCCCAAGCTTGCGTATCAGTGGCTTACTTTTAATGGTCATTGGATTTACCACAATCCATTTCACCGTAGAAAAGTGGCAAGCTGAATGGGAAGGTACACTTCCGGGAGGACGAGGTACTGTGACTAATTTAATCATGTCTGGCTACCAAACGGCGTACCACCCTCCTTATTTTAATGAAAATGCGGATTACTTTCTGGAACAAGCGAACAAAACCGTATTGCCAGAAACACAGACAGACATAAAACCTGATATTGTCGTTTTATTACAAGAATCGACGGTTAATCCTCATATTTATCAATTTGATACCAATGTTACACTGCCTGATTTATTTATGTTTCAAAAAGATGAAGGTGTCAGTGCGCAAAGCCCTTTACGTGTACAAACCTTTGGTGGCGGTACTTGGCTTTCTGAATTTTCTGTATTAACAGGGTTAAATACGGATGATTTTGGTGCACGTAAAAACTCGGTATTCTATTTTGTTGTCGATAATCTTAATGAGAGTTTATTCCGCCAACTAAAAGCCGAAGGTTATTACACCGTTTTACTGACTCCATTTAATCGTAGTGCTTACCATGCCGGTTACGCTTATGAAAAAATGGGAATTGATGAAATCATTCAACCTCAAGAGCTGGGTTATCCGGGAACATTAGAAGAAAACCTCTGGAAAATATCGACGGCAGATATGCTGGGTTACGTTGAAGAGGTACTAAAAAAGCGTACTGACAAGCCATTGTTTATATTCTCATTAACCATGTATGAACATGGCCCTTATGATGAATCACACAGAGATATGTACCAAATTACAGGTCATACAGAAAGCAGTAATGCACCAGGCAAATTTAGCCACTATATGGAAAAAATCATCACCAGTGATCCGGCAATTAAAGATTTCTCTAATTTTGTCGCCCAAAGAGAAAAACCGACGATGTTCCTCTATTTTGGTGATCATCAACCCAATATTGAGCTCAAAAATTATCAGTCACCTTTTAATAACCCTGCATATATTACTCAGTTCACCTTAAGAGATAACCTATCGCAAGGTGCACCAATAACAACGGGTGAATTAACTGATATTAGCTTCTTAGGTGGCATGATCTTAGAGCGCGCTCGTTTGCCATTATCTCCTTTCTACAAAGCAAATATTCAAATGCGCCACTTATGTGAAGGTAAATTAAATGACTGTGAAGATGAGAAATTAGTTAACAGTTATAAAAATTATATCTATGACAAACTGAAAATTGCAGGTAATACAGATAATTAATTCTTATTACTTGAATAAACGATGATCGGGATGATAAATCCAAAAAGATAAGTAATATCAAAAGGAAAGAGGCTAACTATTTAGCCTCTTTTTTATTTCAAGAAACAAACGTACAATTATTTGCGTGTTGCCACAATCACACTTGATGCTTTTACTAATGCTAAAACATCACTGCCTTTTGCCAATTTCATTTCTTGTAAGCTTTCATTGGTGATAACCGCAGTCAGTGCTAAACCTTTCGCCGTTTCTAAATGAACAGTAGAGTTCACCGCACCTTGTACGATTTGAGTCACTTTTCCTGCAAATTGGTTACGCGCAGAGAAATTTAAACCGCAATCAGGCAGTGCTAATACAACCCACGGCGCTTTAATAATGGCAATAGCTTCACCATCTTTTTTAATATTTAAGCTTTCACAACTTTCTTTGGTGATGATTGTCGCTAGTTTCTCACCGTGTGCTAAAGATAAAATCACTTCGCTATTAACGGCACCTTCAATAATATCCACAACTTTACCGACTAACTGATTGCGTGCTGAAACTTTCATTTATCCACCCTATCATTGATGAGAAATTATATTAATAATACTATCAAGCTATTAGGATAACCTTAGCATAAATATCATTAAATAAATTATTCTTAGATCATAGATTAAAGTTTATTTGTTATTAAAAAAAACCAATCAAATTAAGATAAATTTAATAAGAATAAATCAAAATAGCGGAATCGCTTCACCTACTCACAGAATCGCAAAAAGGCACTCAATCCTTCTTTACTTCTATGCTATCTTTATTATGTGAATTAGGAATATTCAACATAATGGGAAAAAAGATGGATTTAGAACAATTAAAAAAAGAATTTCGTGCAGGAAAGAAAATAAAGTACATCTACTTTTGGGGGCACCAAAGTAAAGGTAATGACATCACAAAAAGTTGCTTTAGCCAATGGTACCCAGCACCTTTTATATTAGATGATGTGCGTTATGCCAGCGCTGAGCACTATATGATGGCTGAAAAAGCGAAGCTATTTAATGATATAGACGTCAGAAAGCGCATTATTACTGCATCTAATCCAGGCTCAGCAAAAGCATTAGGCAGAGAAGTAAAAGGATTTGACCAAGATATTTGGGAGCAACACCGTATGGATATTGTTATTCGTGCCAATATCGCTAAGTTTTCCCAAAATAAAGAACTCGGTAACTTTCTGATTTCAACAGGCAATCGAGTGCTTGTTGAAGCAAGCCCTGTTGATAAAATATGGGGGGTCGGTTTAAGTGAGCAAGACAACGAGATTAACAATCCCCTTCTTTGGAAGGGATTAAATTTATTAGGTTTTGCTCTAATGAAAGTACGTAGTATTTTGATTGAAAGTAGTCATCAATAGATAAAGAAAACTCAACTGTCACCAATCACTGTTCTTCTTTAACCTAGTGTATATAAGCAGTAGAGATAACTTAAGTATTGACTGAAATAGAAATGACCACGTAACGACAACCTTGTCGTTGCTATAAATAATATTTACAGAATAATTAAGAGACTGATATGTATTATGGTTTTGATATGGGCGGCACCAAAATTGAGCTTGCCGTTTTTGATAAAGATCTCACTCAAGTATGGCAGAAACGTGTTCCAACACCTAAAAACGACTATCAAGCATTATTGAATGTTTTTAAAGAACTGACTTTAGAAGCTGACAATGAATTAGGTTATAAGGGAAAGGTGGGGGTTGGTATTCCTGGTATTGTGAATGCTAAAGAAGGAACCGTATTTACGACTAATGTTCCAGCAGCCAAATACAAGCCTATGGTTCACGATCTCTCGCATATACTCAATAGACCCGTTAAAGTTGAAAATGATGCTAACTGTTTTGCCTTATCGGAAGCTTGGGATCCTGAATTTCGTCATTACCCTTCTGTACTAGGTCTCATATTAGGAACTGGCGTGGGGGGCGGTTTTGTTATTGATGGTAAAGTCTTGTCTGGCAAGAATGGGATTGCTGGAGAAATCGGTCATATGAATCTGAATGTGGATGCAGATAACGTGATCGGCGAAACGATGCCAAAAATTATTTGTGGTTGTGGCAAAAAAGCCTGTTTTGAAACCTATTTATCAGGCCGTGGTTTTGAACGTATGTATAAAGCCTTCAATGATGCGCCACAAAGAGCGGTTGATATTGTTGAGCAATATTATGCGGGCGATAAAAAGACTCAAGAGCATGTCGATCGCTATATGAAAGTACTTGCGATTTACCTTAGCAATATTCTTACGGTACTTGACCCTCATTTAATTGTTATTGGTGGTGGACTATCACAATTTAACGCACTGTATGAGCTATTACCTGAATATCTCTCACACTGTGTTTACGGAAATGCACAAATTCCATTAATAGAAAAAGCTCGTCATGGTGATGCAGGTGGCGCTCGTGGAGCTGCTTGCCTTAATTTATTAGACTGATAAATAAAAAAGAGCCTTCTTCTTTTTTATTAAGGGCTCTTCTATTTATAGCGTTTTATCAGCGTCATCACATTATTAAGGCTACCATTATGGATAAAGTTTGGTTTAAAAAAAGACTCACCTTTCTTGGCGGGTTAACTATCATATTAGTCTTACTTCAACTTATTAACTCACTCTTTTCCATATCTCTTCTTCAATGGGGTATTATTCCAAGAACGGGTGAAGGTTTAATGGGTATTTTTATCGCGCCTTTCATTCATGGATCTTGGTCTCATCTATTTAGTAATCTACTCCCATTTCTTATTCTTAGCTTTTTATCTATGACACAATCTCTACGAGAATATGTGTTATCCAGCATATTTATTATTATCGTAAGTGGTTTATTAGTTTGGATTTTTGGACGAAGTGCTATTCACGTTGGTGCAAGTGGATGGATCTTTGGATTATGGTCTTTATTGATTGCTCACGCTTTTACTCGACGTAAAATTATCGATATTGTCATTGCCCTTTTCGTTTTATTTTATTATGGATCAATGGCCTATGGGTTAATTCCAGGTCAATTAGGTGTATCGACTGAGTCACATATTGCAGGTGTGGTTGCAGGATTACTTTATGCATGGTGCGCAAGAAAGCTAATTCGTCGTAAAAGCCAAGTAGTAGAAGTGGCTAAATAGCCACTTCTCTATAAAACGATTATTTATGACCAATTGGCAGTATTGTTCTGCCATACATCTCATTTAATACTTCAGCCATTGCCAGATAAAAAGCACTGGTACCACAAATAATACCTTCAAAACCTGCAATTTTTAAAATTAGAGCATTACCTGTGATATTTCCGATTGCCAGCAAAGCAAATAAAATAGTCAGGCTTAAAAAAACAAATTGGAGTGCTCGATTAGCTTTTAAGGTGCCAATAAACATGAAAAAGGTAAAAATTCCCCATAACGCTAAAAATACGCCCAAAAAGAGAGGTGTTGTTGGCTCACTTAAGCCCATCACGGGTAATAACCAAATTCCTACCAATGTTACCCAAAAGAAACCATAAGAGGTAAATGCGGTTGCACCAAAAGTATTGCCTTTTTTGAACTCAAAAATACCAGCAATAACTTGAGCGATCCCACCATAAAAAATTCCCATACTCATAATGACGGAGACTACTGGGAAAAAACCAGCATTATGTATATTCAACAAAATCGTTGTCATACCAAAACCCATTAAACCTAATGGACCCGGATTGGCAATGCGTTCGTTAGTCATAAAACCTCTAAAAATAATAGGGGAAAATTAAAAAAAATTTGAAGGCGCTGGATGATAAGAGGTAATACATCTAAAAACAATGATCTTGCAGGGTATATTTTTGAATAACAGCCTACACTGATCCTAATGGGAAATAACCAGTGGATTTAACTTAGAGAAAAGAAGTATTTAGTGATAGATGCTTATATCAATAAAAAACACAAAGAAAAATAAAGAACTATAATTTTAAGAGTAATATCAATCAGTTGATATATTAATACTGAAATTTACCTTAATATGCGGTTTTATACATTAAAGTGAAATAAAATCTAATACATTAATTAGTTGAATTATTAACCTATAAGTGAGTCTGTTATGAAAAAAATTCTAGTATTATTAATTGGTAGTACGTTGGCTTTTGCATCTCAAGCCAATACAACCTCTCATAATAATGGTGGCTTTGTTTCTCCTCAAGGCACTATCCAATCAAGTGCAGATCAAGGGGGATTTAAAGGCCCTTCAATTAGCGAAACCACAGTTGTAAAAGCCAAAGATCTTTCTGATGACACTTGGGTTATCTTAACGGGCAAAATTACCAAAAAAATTGGTGATGAGTTGTATGTTTTTGAAGATAGCACCGGTGGTATCAATGTAGATATTGATAATAAAAGATGGCGCGGACAAACAGTCACTCCAGATAATACCGTCAGAATTGAAGGTAAAGTTGATAAAGAGTGGACAAGTACTGAGATCGATGTAAAACAAATTACCATTATCAAATAATTTATCTTTACATTAAACATCCTGATTATTTAAAAAGCTAATATATTTCAATATATTAGCTTTTTATTTTTCTTTTTATATCCAGTAATATTCTCTATAAAAACAGAAAGAAAGATACACAAAGTATTCTTTATACCTTTGTTTTCTATAAATATTCTTTTACAAAACTCTACGTGTTTATACCTTAATTAAATTGACCTTCCCGTAGGGGGAAAGATTATTGTTTCGTCTATCAACTTAATGAAAGGAATGAACAATGAAAAAATTATTACTGCCTTCTATCATTGCAATCTCTGCTTTTACAAGTACAGCGTATGCTTCTAATCATAATGTTGTTGATGTTTATAAAACAGAAAGTTGCGGATGCTGTACTTTATGGGCTGATGGTGTGAAAGAAGCTGGCTTTAACGTCAAAGTGAATATTGTTTCAGAAACACAATTAATGAAAAAATATCAACAAGCAGGTGTACCAAATAATTTATTAAGTTGCCACTTTGCGACTTATCAAGGTAAAGATTTAGTCGGACATATTCCAGTTGATAGCTTAAAAAATATCGACTTAGTGAATAAATCTAAATCCGGTATTGCGGTAGCAGGAATGCCCGCGGGAAGTTTAGGTATGTATGCGGGGGATTACAAAGAGCCTTACCAAGTTATCGCCTTTGATAAATCAGGTAACCAATCTCTATTTAAGTCTTACAACTAGTCATTTTCTTATTTAGTTTGGTTCTGACTGTAGTGTTGTTTTAATCGTATTATTTCTCTCCGAGAGTGCTATTTTCCTCTGCCTGTATTCAGTTTACAGACAGCGTTTTATTAAGGCTTTAGCCAAACACATAAAACCACCCGTAAAATGGGTGGTTTTATAATTATCTTATAAATCAGACTGGACCATAATTAATTGCTGTTGCAATACCAATCGCAGCCATACCTATCACTACCCAAATCATTAAAATAGGAAAAACAAATTTAACCCAACGAGTCCAAGGCACTTTACCTACTGCCAATACAGCCATTAATACGCCAGATGTTGGTGTAATAATGTTAGTAAATCCATCACCTAATTTAAGGATCAAAACACCTGTTTGGCGAGTTAGATCCAAGATATCTAAGATAGGTACCATGATTGGCATCACAATAGAAGCTTGTCCAGTTCCTGATGTTACTAATAAATTGAATAATAAATTAAAGAAATAAAGTAACTGAGCTCCCCAAAAATGAGAAGTTTGCTGTAATGGAACTAATGTGGCTTGAACAATAGAATCCAGCACACGTCCTTCATCTAAAATAACAATCACGGCTCTTGCAATACCGACGACTAATGCACCATAAACTAAGGATTGAGCACCCTTCATAAAGGTTTTAATGTAGTCATTAGGCGCAATTTTAAACATCGCAGCAACGACAATACTCATCATAATAAAGATGGCAGATAAGTGCTCAATTCCCCACTTATATTCAAATGCTCCGTATAAAAACAATCCAATAAATGCAATAAAAACCACTAGACTCAATTTCTGCATTAAAGAGAAATTGCCGTCCATTGTTTGATCTTTATGGGCATCATAATCAGGATCATCAGTTGCTAGTCCATACATATAGCTTTTGGTTGGATTATTAGCGATACGTCTTGCATACCAAACAATATAAGCAATAGTGACTATAATCAGAACTGAGAATAATACAATTCTAAAAATTACACCTGAAAATAAAGGTACTTCAGCTAACGTTTGTGCTGTACCTAAAATAGTAGGATCTAAAACGCCGACAGCATTTCCTGCATAATATCCGAGGTAAACAACAGCAACCCCCGTTATGGCATCTAATTTCATCGAACGCGAAAGGGCTATTCCTATTGGAATAAAAGCAATAACTGCGTTTGCGGCCAATCCTAATGATGAAAGCATTCCAAATATAAATGCAACGGTAATAATCAGTGCTTGGTAATTACCTTTTGTTTTGACAATTAATGCATTAATCCCTGAATCAATAGCGCGTGTTCTATCATAAATAGCAATCGCACCACCAATCATAAAGATCAGAAAAATAATACTCGCTGACTGCTTTAATCCCACAGGAATGGCATAGAAAATATCCATTAATGAGGCTGGATTTTGATCAACATAACCAAAACTACCAGGTACAACACGATTTAGCCCATTAACTGTTTCACGTTCATAAGTTCCTGCGGGGATTAAATAAGTCGCAATAGCGGCTAAGATAACGATGCCAAAAATAATAATAAAAGCATCAGGCATAGCCCATTTTATTTTTTTATTCTTATCCATACATTCACCTTATTGAGACAAGCGCTTTAAAATATTGGCAAATAGCACCGTTCTTTCGGTCAATGACGGTAAATCGAGATACTCTTTATCACTATGTTGATAACCACCGATAGGGCCTAAGCCATCTACACTTGGCGTGCCAACTCCGGCGGTAAAAGAAGCATCAGAACCACCACCAGTTGAAATATCTTCAATATCAAAATCAAGCAGACGGGCTTGCTCTTTGATGATGTCAATTAATGCACCACTTTCAGGTGTTTTAACCATTGGAGGGCGATTGATACCGCCATTAAGTGTTAGCTTAATCCCTTCTAATATAGGTTTACTACATACTTCTCTTACAAGCTTATCAATTTCAACACCTTGTTCATCGGTTGAAATACGAACGTCAATCTCAGCACGAGCATTAGGTGCAACGGTATTGACTGATGTACCACCAGAAATCAGACCAACATTAATAGAAAGCCCTTCATCGTGACGAGAAAGCGCATGTAGTGCCTGAATTTTGTATGAAAGCTCTTGAATGGCACTAATTCCAGCTTCTGGTGCAATACCAGAGTGAGATGCTTTACCTTCAATTAAAAGTTCATAAGTTCCCACACCTCGACGCGCACTAACAATCGCTCCATTGGCACGAGCGGGCTCCATCACTAAGGCATAAGATTTATTCTTGGCATACTGTTCAATCAGGCCACGAGAAGTCTTTGAGCCAATTTCTTCATCACAATTTAGAAAAATTTCAACATTCTTATAAGCATTATTGCCTGATTGTATAAGTGCATTAATAGCGTAATAAGTCAGAACATGGCTCGCTTTCATATCAATAACGCCGGGGCCATAAGCACGACTACCTTCGATACTAAATGGACGCGCTGCCACAGTTCCTTTAGGGAAGACGGTATCTAAATGTGCCGCAATGAAGATTTGCGGATCAGTGGCATCTTTATGAACTAAGCGGTAGTTATTTCCTAGTTTGTCATTTTCAAATACTTCAACAACAAAACCTAGTTTTTCATAACGTTGAATTAAAAGATCAGCGACTGCATCAACCCCTTCTTTATCATAAGAGCCACTTTCTGTGTTCACTAATTCTTTCAAAAAATCAACCATTTCACCGTATTGTGAATTAATTGTGTTTTGCATTTGATTTACCTCTTGTAATTATAATTTGTCTTTTTAGCTAGATATTTAAATCAAGATAGCCTTTATCAACTGCAATAAAATGCTTGATAAAAAGCATTAGCATTAAAATAAAATGTGGATTTATTTATCAATAACATCACATTAAACCTTACATATATTTAATATTATTGCATCCATTTTTTAAAATCATAATAACAATTAATTAAATAGAATAAGATCTGCTAGAAGTAACATGATAGGAATAGATAAAATAATCTAAATATAATGTGATCATTAAAAAATAAAAAAGAGGTTAAAGATAAAATACTTTTTACTGTTTTATCTTATTTTTAGAGAGACTTATTTTAAATAAATTTTATTTATTTTTTGATAAAACCTAAAAAACAAAAATAAAACCAAACTATTTCTTATCAAAAAAACAATAATAACAATAAAATAACCTTCAAACAGACTAAATTAAGAAAAATTGCTCTCTTATTAAAATAAAAATATTTATTATCAATTTTATTTTAAAAAAGAATAACACGATAAAACTCGGTAATAAAATTATCATACAATATAAAATATTCATGATAATAAAAGATATTTTATCTTATCTAATAAAGTTTATTGATTAATAAAAAACAATCACTCTCTTTTTATGCGTTACATTATGATCTTAATATCGTTTTTTATATTAGTTTTATTTACTTTTTTTCGTATATGACTTTGAGAACTAAGCCACTTTCACTACTGTATTTATTGTTATGACATACCTATGTCATAAATCCCCTCTAAAATTGACATCACAATGACGCATTTTTTAAGGTTGAATGTTCTGCGTTCTTCCCATTCGCCATTTATAGTGATTTCACATAGTAGGTCTAAACATATGAATAAATCAGTTGAAGCAGTGATTTTAGATTGGGCTGGTACCGTGGTAGATTTTGGCTCTTTTGCACCCACTCAAATTTTTGTCGATGCTTTTGCTCAAGCCTTTAACTTTAAAATAAGTTTATCAGAAGCTCGTGGCCCTATGGGAATGGGTAAAATCGATCATATTCGTACTTTACTTAACCAGCCTAATATTCACACTCGCTGGATCGCGCAATTTGGTAACGAGCCAAGTGAAGAAGATGCACAGCATATCTATCACACCTTTATGCCTTTACAAATTGCACAAGTGGTACATTTTGCTAAACCGATAGAGGGAGCACTTGAGGCAATCACCACCATTAAAGCGCAAGGGATTAAAATCGGCTCTTGCTCTGGTTATCCTAAAGCCGTGATGGATGTATTAGTACCCGAAGCCGCTAAATATGGTTATCAGCCTGATTGTGTGGTTGCTAGCGATGAAATTGCCGCCGGCTCTCGCCCTGGCCCGTGGATGGCATTAAAGAATGTGATTGAACTTGGCGTGATGTCTGTAGCACACTGCGTTAAAGTCGATGATGCGGTAACGGGTATTGCCGAAGGGCTAAATGCGGGTATGTGGACTGTCGGGTTATCTGTTTCAGGCAATGAGTTTGGTGCCACCTTTGAACAATACCAAACAATGGAACAAGCAGAAATAGAAAGCCGTAAGCGTATTGCAGAAAATAAACTCCGTACCGCAGGTGCTCATTATATTATTGATACCCTTGCCGATTTACCCGCGGTGATAGAAGATATTAATCAGCGACTCGCTAATAATCAAAAGCCGTAACTATTATCTAATACCAACGCCCAATAAAGGATTAATGGGCGTAATTAGTAGATAGATAATATAAATCAATTGACATTAAATCTAGCTTTACTTACACAGACCTCTTCTGTGATAATTTTTTCTTTTAAAGCAAATATAAGAAAATTTCTAAGTTTTCTTTCATATAAAAATAACACTCAAAATTTTTTATATTTCTATATTTTGTTTTTTATTAATTAATATTCTTTTTATATCTGACTTTTCTTAGCTTCCAAGTTCATTTTTCTCAGTGGGTAAAAATTAGTTATGGTTAAAATAGAACCTGTATAATGGATATTATTTAGCTTTTTCTTTTCAATTTATATCGGTCTCGATTTAACCTCTAAAGGCTATTATAGATGTTATAAGTCATCTACTGTTACACCAAATGAATATGTTATTTCAAAAGAGATGTGTAAATAATAAACATCTCTTTTGCGTCGATTCGTAAAATGATCGTTAGGATCAAACAATCTCTTTATATTCCCAAAAGGAGCTAATCAAAAATTTGACGGATGTTTTGCTCACCTAAACCGGGCCCGACACTCATTCCTAACCCCGTGCGCATCAATACTGCGGTGACTTTTTCACTCGGCGTTAAAATCGAAATCGGCTCTTTTCCTTTTGCCCCATAGACCCCCTGCCAACGCTCTTTTACTTGGACCGAGCAACCTAATGTGTGCTCAGCTAACTCAATCAAGAGGTTATCAACCTCTTCACTGTTAAAAGGCTGTGCATCTAAGCTATATTCGTGTGAATCACCAATAATAAGATCGCCATAAGGGGTCGGGGTAATTAATAAATGAATACCATACTGCTCAAGTAATGGTGATTGCGCTTTAATTTCTTTCGCTAAAGCCTGCGCTTCAGGTAAATCAGCAAATGCCCCATAGTGAGTGCAACTTAACCCTGTCATGAGCGCATGCTCCAATCCCATATTTTGCTCTGGGGTCACTCGCAACATCTGCAAGCGACAAACTATCGGATCAAGTTTTTTTATTTCATCAGCCAGCAATGTTTGGTAATCGTGCCCTGAGCAGACAACTATTTTCTCTGCACAAAATGTTCCATTGCTGGTGATCAATGTTCCTGTATCGATATCAATATCCCGTACTAATGTTGAAAAATAGCTATTCACATTAGCTAAACTGTCTAGATAAGCCGCCAACTGTGGAATGGCTTCTCGTGAAAACAGCACCTGATCTTCTTTGCCATGCAACGCCGCGCGATGGTGTTGTAATTGTCCACCATAAACCGTCGCTAATTGTGGTTTAGAAAGTAATTCACAATCATAGCCATAGGTTTTAGCTCGACCATCGACAAAGGCTTCAAGAACAGCTTGTTCAGACTGCGTACGCGCTAAGAGGTAAGTCCCTTTTTGACGAGCTAAAAACTTAGCTTGTTTGGCCATATTTGCCCAAATCTCACGGCTATTTTTCGCTAAATCTAGCATTTTACCCGGCGCTTGACCCAAAATTAATCCGTGACCGAAATTACGTACAGAAGCTCCCACAGGCGTGTAACTACGCTCAAAAATAGCAACTCGTAAACCTCGCTGAGCCGCAGCATACGCATGAGATAAACCAATAATACCCGCACCAATAATAGCAATATCAAATTTCATATGACACCCTAAACAAGATAGAGCGCACCGCGCCCTATCCATTAATGAATGAAGTAAAAATAATTATTTTGCACTCTTGCCGTCATAGCGCTTACGCCATTCGTTTAAGATGGTGTCGCGTTTTTCAGCGGCCCAAATAAAATCATTTTTTATTAAACGTTGGGCATAATCGCTAGGTAATTCTGTTTGGCTTACTGGCACATTGGTATTGGCTAATACGGCAAAATTAGCACTGTAAAGTTTCATGGCTTCCTCTGTGGTGGAGAAATCAGCCAATTTTTGTGCTGCATCTAGCTTATTAGTGCCTTTGATGATGGCTGTTGCTTCAATATCCCAACCTAATCCTTCTTGCGGTAATATGATTTCCAGTGGTGCCCCTTGTCGTTTCAATTGGATCGCCGGATATTCAAAAGATATGCCTATCGGGTATTCACCCGATGCGGCCATTTTGCAGGGCTTAGAGCCAGAATGAACATATTGACCAATATTCTGATGCAACTTATCCATATATGCCCATCCATCTTGTTCACCAAATAGTTGTAACCAAGCACTGACATCTAAAAATCCAGTTCCTGATGATGCCGGATTTGGCATCACGATTTTGCCCTTGTACTCTGGCTTAGTAAGATCTTGCCAAGAAGCAGGTTTAGATAACCCTAATTTTTTTGCTTCTATGGTGTTGTAGCAAATGGTTGCCGCCCATACATCCATACCAACCCAAGTTGGTGGATTATTGCTATCACGAAATTTCACATCAATATTATCTAATTGCGCCGGAGCATAAGGCTCAAGCATATTTTGCGCTTTTAATATCGCTAAACTTGATGCGGCTAATCCCCACACAATATCAGCTTGAGGACGATCTTTTTCTGCTAATAATTTAGCGGTGATAATA
This sequence comes from Proteus sp. G2673, assembly GCF_009915125.1. Lineage (NCBI taxonomy): Bacteria > Pseudomonadati > Pseudomonadota > Gammaproteobacteria > Enterobacterales > Morganellaceae > Proteus > Proteus sp. G2673. Next base: position 29,295 of record NZ_JAABLT010000014.1, on the reverse strand, counting down.
CCAGTTGAATCTCTTACCCATTTTATTTTTATATCAGGATATTTAGCCTCAAATGCTTGTTTATAATCTTGTAATTGTTCACTTTCTATTGCGGTGTATACCGTAATTTCAGTCGCCGCAAAGACCGTCCCCGCAGAGAATAATAAGCTGGTGGCAAGTATCAGTTTTTTTAACATCATGCGATTTTCCTAGTATTGCTATGTGAGAGTATTGGATCTTTAAATTTATGGCTTAGCTTCACGCTGATGCCATGCTTGTGTACGCCGAATAACACCTTTGGAAGCAATAGATAACAATATCGATACCCCTGCCGAGGTGGTTAAAATCAATGTCGACATAGCCGCCGCGCCACCAATATTGCCTGCATCATCCATATTCAATACCGCAACCGCGGCTAAAATAGTGTCTGGACTATAAAGGAAGATCGCTGCGGAAACGGTTGTCATAGCAGAAACAAATAGATAACGATAAATATCTAATAATGCAGGTAAGCAAAGAGGAATGGTGATCCGCCAAAAGTGACGATATAAAGGTGCTTTTAATGATAATGAAGCCGCCTCAAATTCTTTATCTAACTGGCGCAGTGCAGTATTTGCCGTCATATAGGCGGTAGTGAAAAAGTGTGCAATGGAGCACAACACTAATAACGTCATACTGCCGTATAAAAAGTTAAGTGGATTATTCGGCAAGTTAAAGAAAAATACATACCCTAATCCCAACACTAACCCAGGAACGGCCATCGGTACAAAACTTAGCATACGTAGCAAATTGTTAAGCCAAGAGTGGGAAGCGGTTTTTTCTATTAAGTAAGCCCCCATAAAGATCAGCAAACTGCCGATAGTCGCGGTGAAAAATGCCAAAATAATACTGTTGGTATAAGCTAACCAACCACCGGGTAATCCTTCAAAGTTATAATGACGTAACGAAAACGATAAGTTATAAGGCCAGAACTGAATAAACGAGGAGTAAACCGCCGTACCAAATACCAGTAAAAATAGTGCACAGATCAGCATCACAAATATTAGATAAAGCGTGTCACGCTGAAAATTAGCTTTTGGTAAATAGAGTTGAGCGCGCGAACTCATTGCATCACGTTGGCGTTTACGTAACCAAACATCGACACTGAAGGTCAACAATGCAGGCAATAATAACAACATACCAATTAAGGCACCGCGACCAAATTGTTGCTGACCAAGTACTGCTTTATAGGCTTCTAACGCCAGTACTTGATAATCTCCTCCGACTACAACCGGAATACCAAAGTCAGTAATAGTTAACGTAAATACCAAACACAGTGCTGCGAAGATCCCGTGTCTGCTCGATGACCAAGTGACACTACGAAAAGTGCGCCAAGAAGAAGCGCCCAAGCTAGATGCAGCATCAAATAAACGAGCATCAGACATAGATAACGCGGAGAGTAAGATCATAAGTGCATGGGGAAAAGTGTAGATCACCTCGCCAAACACTAACCCCCAATAACCATAAATACTATCTGGAAGTAAGCTACGTAATAGCCCTTGATTACCAAATAGATAGACCAATGCAATGCCTGGTAGCATAGAGGGAGCAAGTAAGGGTAATAGTGATATTCCACGCCACCATGATTTGAAGGGGATCAAAGTGCGATGTAAAGCATAAGCAAACAGGTAAGCCAGTGGCACCGTAATAACAGCAACACTTAGCGAAACGCTAATACTATTACCAACTAACCACAGAAAATGAGCACTAGTGAACAAGTTTATAGCAGCCTGAAAACCACCGCCTTGTGATATATCAGGACTAAAACCACGCCAGAAAATGGCTAATAAAGGCAATAAAACGCCAAGTGTAAGTAAGCAAATAATAAATAGCTTACCACCAGCAACAAAAAAACTATCTAAACGATTAATAGATTTGGTAGGTACTATCACTGACATTATCTAGCCACCTTACGCAAATATGTGTAGTTCGTTAGCTGGTAAGGTCACTTTTACTTTACCGTTTTGAATACGATGTAGCTCAGCAGCAGATACCTCAGCTTGTAATAAATGCCCCGGCAAATGGTCTAATTCAAACTTCATAATGCAACGACTCCCCAAAAACACCACATTTTGTACATTGGCGTCGTATTGATTATGTTTGTTTTGTATCGGATTAATTTCAATTGATTCAGGTCGACAAAAGAGACGCCCTTGGTTATGAGGTATCACAGCATGTTTTAATTGGACTTCTCGTGAGCCAATCATCGCCTCACCATGCTGATTTCTATTGAAAGGTAACCAGTTGCCTTTTCCTACAAACTCCGCAACAAATGGCGTTTGTGGATGGTTGTAAATCGCTTCACTACTGCCATACTGTTCAACCTTACCGTTATTCATAACGGCTATCCTATCGGCCATCAGCATGGCTTCATCTTGATTATGAGTGACCATTAATGTAGTAATATTTAAGCTTTGCTGTAAATTACGTAGTTCAACACACAAATGTTCTCGCACTTGTGCATCTAATGCCGACATCGGCTCATCCAGTAAGAGTAAAGAAGGGGCTGGTGCCAAAGCACGAGCGAGCGCCACACGCTGTTGTTGACCGCCAGATAATTCTCCTGGGTATTTTTTCTTTCGGTCTTGTAAACCAACGAGCTCAAGCATTTCATTAACGCGATTTTTAATCACATTACGAGGCTGACCTGCTAAACCATAAGCAATATTCTGCTGTACCGTCAGGTTAGGAAATAATGCATATGACTGAAATAAGATCCCATAATCACGGGCTTGTGGTGGAAGGTGTGAGATGTTGTTATCGTAATTAAAGATATTACCGTGATCTTGCGTTTCTAATCCGGCAATACAGCGTAATAATGTGGTTTTGCCACATCCAGAAGGCCCTAATAGGCAAACTAACTCGCCTTGTTGAATATCTAAAGAAACACCATCTAGAGCAATAAACTGATTAAATCTTTTTTGAATATTTTCTACACGAATATGTGGCATTGAGCCATTTTGTGAGTTTGTAGTGAACTGTAACATATCGCTTACCACGCCAAATTATGATGATTGACTAGATATTAAGCGACAATGATGAAAGTTTTATGAAAATTTAAATTTGATTTATAAATTTTTAAGTGGCTAATAACGAGTAGATCTATCATAAAGTTCAAATCTAGGTTTTAGACTTAAATCTTTACATTAAAACAATAACATAATTAAACTTATTTGAATTTTCATCGATAGGTTTATAGTTAATGATATATTTATCTAATATAAAATCTATTTTCTTCACTTTATTAAAAGTGTATAGGTAGTAATAAACAAGTTTCAATTTAGTATATTATCTATCATCAGGAAATATTTATTCCTATAATATATTTTAATAATTACGTTATAGGAAAACATAGCAAAGTTTAGAATATTTTTGTTGTCGTAACGTAGATTTTAATATTTTTTCAAATATATTATGATTATGAATAATGCACAAATAGTAGTTATTTAAAAATGATTGATCACTACATGACCATACAATGAAACATAGATGGCTATAGACAAAAAACGTTAAATTTAAAGCGTTAAAACATTAGTATGAGATGAAAGAAAGTATTATTAAGAGCTTGCTGCTTTATTCACTTTTTGTTGACATCACAGATAAAATAACTAAGATTGATCATATAGCACCCGCGGCAACGCTTGGTTCATTTGTTAACAACCTTGCCCCACCCGCGGGTTTTTTATATCTGGGCTAATAAATAATTTTATGAACATAAAAGTTGCTGTACTAGTAGACGCCTCTTTCTTTCTAAAACGCCTAAATTTTTTCAAACGCCATTACTTCCCTTCTGAACCTGAATTAACACCTAAACAAATTGTGCAAGTTTTAAATAGTTGCATTAGGCGACATATCAACGACGGTAATAAAAGCACTTATCAGCATCTATATCGTGTATTTTACTACGATTCACCACCATTAGACATAAAAGTTCATTACCCTCTAGTTAATCAGGGAGAAACAAAACATAGGGTTTTAGATTTCTCTAAACAACCAGAAACAATTCATCGTAACGAGATTTTAGCAGAAGTTAAAAAACAGAGAAAATTTGCTCTCCGCCTAGGTACCATCAAACATGACAAGCAATGGAAACTATCTGATCGAGCTCTCAACGATGTTTTAAAAGGTAATCGTAAATTTGAAGAACTAACAAATAATGACTTCTATTATAGTATACGTCAAAAGGGAGTGGATATTAAACTTGGCGTTGATATTACCAGTATTGCACAGAAAAAACTCGTAGATAAAATTGTTCTTTTTGCTGGAGATAGTGACTTTGTACCAGCGGCAAAGTTAGCACGAACTAATGGTATAGACTTTGTCTTGGATGCTCTACGAAATAATATTGCTCCTAGTCTGCATGAGCATATAGATGGCTTAGTGTCTTACGATTTAGTTGCCATATTGAAAGATATCTTAGGTAAGCCACCAACGACAACTCCAGCATGGTGGTCTAATGGTACTAGCCCCAAAAAAGCTAAAAATCAAAATCGTAAAAAATAGGTTTTTCTCTAATTTCTAGAGTTGAACGATGAATACGTTCTCATTGCTCTGTTCAACAACTACCAAATTCTTTTCCACAGACATTTTGGAGTATGTTAGATTTAAAAATGGTAGCGTAACAATGTTATCGCCACCATTTTATTATGAGACTTTAATGACTCTTCTACATTAGCAATTGACTATCAAATAATATTACTCAACAGTCACTGATTTAGCTAAGTTACGAGGTTGGTCTACGTCGGTACCTTTAATTAAGGCAACATGATAAGACAACAACTGTAATGGTACGGTATAGAAAATCGGTGCGATCAGCTCTTCAACATGCGGTAAAGAAATTAACTTCATCGTTTCGTTTTCTTCAAAGCCTGCGTCTTGATCAGCAAACACATACAGTAAACCACCACGAGCGCGTACTTCTTCGATATTAGATTTTAATTTCTCTAATAATTCGTTATTTGGCGCAATAATGATAACCGGCATATCCGCATCAATTAATGCTAATGGACCATGTTTTAACTCACCTGCAGCATAAGCTTCTGCATGAATATAAGAGATCTCTTTTAGCTTTAATGCACCTTCTACCGCAATTGGGTATTGGTCGCCACGACCTAAGAATAAAGCATGGCTTTTTTCTGAGAAATCTTCAGCTAACGCTTCAATCAACTTATCTTTCGATAACATGCTTTCAATACGGCTTGGTAATGCGTGTAATGCCGTTGAAACATCGTGCTCTAGTGTTGCAACACCTTTAATTCGTCCCATATATGCCACCAGCATTAATAGAACAGTTAACTGTGTTGTAAATGCTTTGGTTGATGCAACGCCAATTTCAGCGCCAGCTTTAGTCATTAAAACAAATTCAGACTCACGAACCAAAGAAGAGCCAGCCACATTACAAATAGCTAAAGAAGATAAATAACCTAACTCTTTAGATAAACGCAGAGCCGCTAATGTATCCGCTGTTTCACCCGATTGGGATAATGTGATTAATAAGCTATTACGGCGAGTTGCCGGTTTACGGTAGCGATATTCTGATGCAATTTCGACATCACAAGGAATACCCGCTAAAGACTCAAACCAGTAGCGAGAAACCATTCCCGCATTATAAGACGTTCCACAAGCTACTATTTGAATATGTTCAACTTTAGATAAGATCTCTTCAGCTTTAGGGCCTAATTCACTGAGATCAATCGAATCTGATTTTAAACGACCTTCAAGGGTGTTTTTAATCGCCAGAGGCTGTTCGTAGATCTCTTTTTGCATGTAGTGACGATAAACGCCTTTATCACCCGCATCATATTGAACGTTAGATTCAATCGTATCACGATTAACTTCATTGCCATTCACATCGAAAATATGAACATGACGGCGTGTGATTTCAACAATATCCCCTTCTTCAAGGTAGATAAAGCGACGAGTCACTGGTAATAATGCCAATTGGTCAGAAGCAAGGAAGTTTTCACCCACACCAAGACCAACCACCAGCGGACTACCAGAGCGAGCTGCGATTAATAACTCTGGAGTACGGCTATCCATAATTACAGTACCGTAAGCACCACGTAATTGAGGAATAACGCGTTGTACAACTTCACGTAACGTACCGCCTTGGCGCTGTTCCCAGTTTACCAAGTGAGCAATCACTTCAGTATCTGTTTGAGATGCAAACTGATACCCTTTTTTAATTAATTCTGCTTTCAGTTCTTGGTAGTTTTCGATAATGCCATTATGTACAACCGCAATTGTACCCGATACATGAGGATGCGCATTATCTTCACAAGGTTCACCATGTGTTGCCCAACGTGTATGAGCAATACCTGTACCACCAATCACTTGTGTTTTTTCTGCCTCTTCAGCCAGCATTTGTACTTTGCCAGCTTCACGTAGACGTGTCATTTTACAGTCATTATCCACAACCGCTAAACCCGCAGAATCATAACCGCGGTATTCTAAACGACGTAAGCCTTCAATTAAGATTTCAGCGATATCGCGTTGTGCAACTGCACCTACTATTCCACACATTGTGTTATTCCTAAAACTGTGCGTTTATTCGCACTTGGATGTCTTATACCTGATTGGTTTATTCCCCAAGCCATTGTAGAAAGTGGGGATATTTTTTGTTTTTAGAATAATAGCGTACAAGAAAAGGGCGCTAATTAAATATACGCCCTTCTCTTAAAATTATTGTTTTTTCTTCACTAGACGTTTCCATCCACTGATATGAGTTTGCTTAACTCGGCTGATCACTAATTCGTTTTCATTCACATTTTTAGTGAGTGTTGTTCCTGCACCAATGGTTGCACCATTAGCAACAGTAACGGGTGCCACTAATTGGGTATCTGAACCAATAAAGACATCATCACCAATAATGGTTTTAAATTTATTCGCGCCATCGTAGTTACAAGTAATAGTACCTGCGCCGATATTAACGTTAGCTCCCACTTCTGTATCGCCTAAGTAAGTCAGATGACCTGCTTTAGAGCCAACACCTAAGCTGGCTTTTTTCATCTCAACAAAGTTACCAACGTGAGCTTTATCCGCTAATTCACTACCTGGGCGAAGACGTGCAAATGGGCCAACCGTACACGCTTGTGCTAAATTTGCATCCTCGATCACCGTATATGGACTAATAATAGAATTATCACCAATTACACAGTTTTTTAGAACACAACCTGTACCAATTTCAACGTTATTTCCCAATGTCACATTACCTTCAATGATAACGTTGGTATCAATCACCACATCTTTACCATGAGTTAATGTGCCACGTAAATCAAAGCGAGCAGGATCAAGCAACATAACACCTTCTAATAATAAGCGCTCTGCTTGTTCTGTTTGGTAAATACGCTCTAATGCAGCCAGTTGTAGACGGTTATTGACACCTTCCATTTCACTATGGCGACGAGGATGAGCCGTTTCAATTTTACGACCTTCTTTATGCGCTAACGCGATAATGTCAGTAATGTAATACTCTTTTTGTGCATTATTATTATCGAGTTTACCTAACCAACGTTTTAAATCACCACCATTGGCGACTAAAATACCGGTATTGATTTCAGTAATTTTGAGTTGTTCTTCAGAAGCATCTTTTTGTTCGATAATGCCTGTCACTTCGCCATTTTCACGAACAATACGACCATAGCCAGTTGGGTTATCTAAAATAACCGTTAATAAACCAATACCGCCTTCTGGTTTGACGTCAATTAAACGCTCTAACGTTTCTTTGGTAATAAGTGGAACATCACCATAAAGCATCAGGATATCTTCATCATCAGCAAAGAAAGGCGCGGCTTGTTGCATTGCGTGACCTGTTCCTAGTTGCTCTGCTTGTAGTACCCAATTAACAGGTTGTGAGCCTAATTTTTCTTTCATTAGTTCACCACCATGCCCATAGACAAGGTGTGTTTGTTGAGCACCTAATGACTTTGCAGTATCAATCACATGTTGAACCATGGATTTACCCGCAAGTTTATGAAGAACTTTAGGTAACTGTGAATACATGCGAGTGCCTTTTCCCGCAGCAAGAATAACAACGCTTTTAGCTGAATTAGACATAATTAACCCGATAACTCCCGTAAAGAATGGCAAGTAAACCTGTTTATGCCAAATAATACTACATATTTCGTCACACAAAATATTTCATGACGCAAAAAAGCCAGTTAGCGAAGACCAACTGGCTTTTTTATTCATAGACTGCCTATTTACATCAACGTCGAGTCAGTTCGATTACACGTAGTTTTGCAATCGCCTTGGCTAATTCTGCTGATGCTTGAGCATAATCAACATCACCATGAGAGGATTGAATGTGTTCTTCAGCTTTACGCTTAGATTCCAACGCTTTCGCTTCATCCAAATCACGACCACGGATAGCTGTATCTGCCAGTACAATGACGCCAGTCGGCTGAACTTCGAGAATACCACCTGAAAGGTAGATAACCTCTTCTTCGCCCGATGTTTTTACGACACGTACCATGCCCGGTTTTATGGCAGTTAATAACGGGGTATGCTGCGGATAAATACCGAGCTCACCTTCGCTACCAGTTACCTGAATTCGTTTGACTTCGCCGTCATATAACTGCTTTTCAGCGCTGACAACTTTCAGGTGGAACGATGTATCGGCCATATCAACCTCCCGTCAGCCGTATTAAAGCTTCTTAGCTTTTTCTACTGCTTCTTCGATAGTACCAACCATGTAGAACGCCTGCTCTGGCAGGTGGTCATAATCACCGTTCAGAATACCTTTAAAGCCACGGATAGTGTCTTTCAGGGAAACGAACTTACCTGGTGAACCGGTAAATACTTCAGCAACGAAGAATGGCTGAGATAGGAAGCGCTGGATCTTACGCGCACGCGCAACAACCAGTTTATCTTCTTCTGACAGTTCATCCATACCTAAGATAGCGATGATGTCTTTCAGTTCCTGATAACGTTGCAGGATAGACTGAACACCACGAGCGACATCATAGTGCTCTTGGCCAACTACCAGTGGGTCTAACTGACGACTGGTTGAATCCAGTGGGTCAACCGCAGGGTAGATACCTAATGAAGCAATTTGACGGCTCAGTACAACTGTCGCATCTAAGTGAGCAAACGTTGTTGCTGGTGATGGGTCAGTTAAGTCATCCGCAGGTACATATACAGCCTGTACAGAGGTGATTGAACCTGTTTTGGTTGAAGTGATACGTTCTTGCAGAACACCCATCTCTTCAGCCAATGTTGGCTGGTAACCTACCGCTGATGGCATACGACCTAACAGTGCTGATACTTCTGTACCGGCTAAGGTGTAACGATAAATGTTATCGACGAATAACAGTACGTCACGGCCTTCATCACGGAATTTTTCAGCCATAGTCAGACCAGTCAGTGCTACACGCAGACGGTTTCCTGGTGGCTCATTCATCTGACCATAAACTAACGATACTTTGTCAAGAACGTTAGAATCTGTCATTTCATGATAGAAGTCGTTACCCTCACGAGTACGCTCACCAACACCAGCAAATACAGAGTAACCTGAGTGCTCGATCGCGATATTACGGATCAATTCCATCATGTTAACTGTTTTACCCACACCCGCACCACCGAACAGACCTACTTTACCACCTTTAGCAAACGGACAGATTAAGTCCATTACTTTGATACCGGTTTCAAGCAGTTCTTGTGAGTTTGATAACTCTTCGTAGGTTGGTGCTTCACGGTGAATAGACCAACGTTCTTCAGTTGCAATATCACCTTTCATATCAATAGGTGTACCCAGAACGTTCATGATACGTCCCAGTGTTGCTTTACCTACTGGTACTTCAATTGGGTGGCCTAAATCTTCAACTTTTAAGCCACGGCTTAAACCGTCTGATGTACCCATTGCGATACAACGAACGATACCACCGCCTAACTGTTGCTGAACTTCCAGCACCAGTTTTTCTTTACCATTCATAACCTCAAGAGCGTCGTATACTTTAGGGACGCTATCCTGAGGGAATTCGGCGTCCACTACGGCGCCGATTACCTGGACAATCTTTCCAGTAGCCATCTTGAATCCTCTACGTAATTCGTAAACCTAGCTGTTATACCGCGGCTGCACCAGACACAATTTCTGTAAGTTCCTGAGTAATGCTTGCTTGGCGTGCTTTGTTGTACACCAATTGCAGTTCTTTAATCAGGTTACCACCGTTATCTGTAGCGGCTTTCATCGCAACCATTCGGGCGGCCTGCTCACTCGCTAAGTTCTCTACGACGCTCTGATAAACCTGCGATTCGATATAACGACGCAGTAAAGTATCCAGTAACGCCTTAGGATCAGGTTCGTACAGATAATCCCAAGATTTTTCTTTCAGCTCTTCATCATCACCTGGTGGTAATGGTAAAACCTGAAGAATTTTAGGCTCTTGAGCCATGGTATTGATGAACTTATTTGCCACCACATACAGTTTATCTAAACGACCTTCGTCATAAGCCTGCAACATGATATTGACTGGACCGATAAGGTCTGACAGTTTTGGATCATCACCCATACCCGTTACTTGACCAACAACATTCCCGCCTACTGAGCCAAAGAATGAAGCGGCTTTAGAACCGATTAGCGCTAAATCTACCTGCACACCTTTTTCAGACCACTCTTTCATGTCTGCCAGCAGTTTTTTGAACAAGTTAATGTTCAAACCACCACACAAACCACGGTCGGTCGAAACAACCAGGTACCCGACACGTTTAACTTCACGCTCTTCGAGGTATGGATGTTTGTATTCCAGATTCCCTAACGCAAGGTGACCAATCACACTGCGCATGGTTTCTGCATAAGGACGGCTGGCTGCCATGCGTTCCTGCGTTTTACGCATTTTCGACGCGGCGACCATCTCCATCGCTTTAGTGATCTTCTGTGTGTTTTGCACACTGGCGATCTTCGAACGTATCTCTTTTGCGCCGGCCATTTCTGCTTCTCCTCATGAACCAGACGGCCTAATGTTTAACTATTAGGCCGAATAGTTATTACCAGGACTGAGTCGCTTTGAAGTTTTCTAGCACGCCTTTCAGCTTCGCTTCGATTTCTTCGTTATAAGTACCAGTCTGGTTGATTTCTTTCAATAAATCAGCATGTTCACGAGAGGCATAAGCTAATAAAGCCGCTTCAAATGGCACAACTTTTGAAATTTCAACATCTTCCAGATAACCACGTTCTGCTGCAAACAGTGATAAAGACTGTTGTGCGACAGACATAGGTTCGTACTGTTTCTGTTTCAGCAATTCAGTCACTTTCTGACCGTGGTTCAGCTGTTTACGGGTAGCATCGTCCAGATCGGAAGCGAACTGTGAGAATGCTGCCAGCTCACGATACTGCGCAAGAGCAGTACGGATACCACCAGAAAGTTTCTTCATAATCTTAGTCTGAGCTGCACCACCAACACGAGATACGGAGATCCCTGGGTTAACAGCTGGACGGATACCTGCGTTAAACAGGTTAGATTCTAAGAAGATCTGACCATCGGTAATAGAGATTACGTTCGTAGGAACGAATGCAGAAACGTCCCCTGCTTGCGTTTCGATAATTGGTAACGCAGTCAGAGAGCCGGTTTTACCTTTAACTTCACCATTAGTGAAAGCTTCTACGTACTCAGCATTAACACGAGCAGCACGCTCTAGTAAACGGGAGTGCAGATAGAAAACGTCACCAGGGTATGCTTCACGTCCAGGTGGACGACGAAGTAACAGTGAAATTTGACGGTATGCGACAGCCTGTTTAGACAGGTCATCATAAATAATCAGGGCATCTTCACCACGGTCACGGAAGTATTCACCCATTGCGCAACCTGAATAAGGAGCGAGGTATTGCAGTGCTGCTGATTCTGATGCAGAAGCAACAACAACAATGGTGTTTTCTAACGCGCCATGTTCTTCTAATTTACGAACAACGTTCGAAATAGTAGAGGCTTTCTGACCGATAGCGACATAAATACATTTAATGCCAGAGTCGCGTTGATTGATGATCGCATCGACAGCCAGAGCAGTTTTACCTGTTTGACGGTCACCGATAATCAATTCACGCTGACCACGACCGATTGGGATCATGGCATCGACGGATTTGTAACCTGTTTGTACAGGCTGATCAACTGATTGACGGTCGATAACACCAGGAGCAATCATCTCAACAGGTGAGAATCCATCATGCTCTACTGCACCTTTACCATCAATCGGCTCACCCAGTGTATTTACCACTCGGCCAAGCAGACCACGCCCAACAGGTACTTCCAGAATACGACCTGTACATTTAACTTTCATGCCTTCTGCTAAGTCAGCATAAGGACCCATCACAACCGCACCAACAGAGTCGCGCTCTAAGTTCAGTGCGATAGCGAAACGGTTACCCGGCAGTGCGATCATCTCACCCTGCATAACTTCGGCTAAACCGTGGATACGAATGATACCGTCACTAACGGATACAATCGTACCTTCATTGTGAGCTTCACTCACTACATTGAACTGAGCAATGCGCTGCTTGATCAGTTCGCTGATTTCAGTGGAATTCAGTTGCATATGCTCCAGTCCCCTTAAGACTGCAAGACGTCAGTTAATCGCTCTAAACGGCCACGAATACTGCCATCGATGACGAGGTCACCGGCGCGTATAATCATGCCTGCGATAACAGACTTATCAATTTTGCAATTCAGCTTCACTTTGCGTGATAGACGTTTTTCCATCGCTGCAGAAATGTTAGCTAGCTGCTGTTTAGTTAGCTCAATGGCAGAAGTTACTTCAACGTCAACCGTTGACTCGAGTACTGCGCGCAATTGAATAAATTGGCTCAATACTTCAGGCAACGTTGATAAACGGCCATTATCAGCCATAACACGAATTAAATTCTGAGCATGACCATCTAATTGTTCGCCACAAAGGTCAACAAAGATGTCAGCCAGTTTTTCTGATGCTAAAGAACCAGAAAGTAATTCGGTTACCTGCTCATTGCGTGCTACTTCAGCGGTGAACGCCAGCATAACCTGCCATTTATCGACAGCCTGGTTTTCCACAGCAAAGTCAAAAGCTGCTTTGGCGTAGGGGCGAGCTACCGTTGCTATTTCAGACATGCCCCTCCCTCCTTACAGTTCAGCGACCAGTTTATCAACGATGTCGCTATTAGCAGCTTCATCCACGGAACGTTCAATAATTTTCTCGGCACCTGCGATAGCCAGCATTGCGACTTGTTTACGAAGTTCTTCACGAGCACGTTTACGCTCTGCATCCAATTCGGATTGAGCTTGTGCAACGATCTTACTACGTTCTTGCTCTGCTTCTGCTTTAGCATCTTCAATCATTTGTGTGCGTTGTTTATTCGCTGATTCAATGATTGCTTGAGCTTCTGCTTTTGCTTTCGCTAGCTGATCGCCTGCATCGGCTTTCGCTAAATCTAAGTCCTTTTTAGCACGTTCTGCAGATGATAAACCGTCAGCAATTTCTTTTTGACGTTTTTCAATGGCCGCCATAATTGGTGGCCATACGAATTTCATGCAGAACAAAACAAACAGGACAAATGCGACGGCCTGGCCGAGGATTGTTGCATTTAAATTCACAGCACAATACCTCTTTCTTGGTTATAAACTAACTTGATGCTTTTACTGCTCATTACCATCATTAGGCAACAGCAAACATCACGTAAAGGCCCAGACCCACAGCAATCATTGGGATGGCGTCAACCAGACCCATAACGATAAAGAACTGTGTACGCAGAAGAGGGATCAGATCAGGCTGACGAGCAGCACCTTCTAAAAATTTGCCTCCGAGGATTCCGATACCGATTGCAGCACCGATTGCAGCTAAACCCATCATAATAGCGGCAGCCATGTACAGCAGATCCATACTCAGGTTTTCCATGACAGTCTCCAGTTTGTTTCAGTTATTTCTTCAAAGAGTTAATAATTAATGTTCTTCAGATGCCATCGACAGATAAACAATCGTTAGAACCATGAAAATAAAGGCTTGTAACGTAATAATCAGTATGTGGAATATCGCCCAAGGAAGGCTTAATAACCACTGTGACCACCACGGTAACAGACCAGCAATAAGAATAAAGATCAGTTCACCTGCATACATGTTACCAAACAGTCGAAGACCGAGTGAAACAGGTTTTGATAGCAGGCTTACCCCTTCCAAGATTAAGTTGATAGGAATAAAAATTGGGTGATTAAAAGGCTGTAAAGTCAGCTCTTTAGTAAACCCTTTTATGCCTTTCATCTTAATGCTATAGAAAAGGATCAGGATAAATACACCAATTGCCATCGAAAGAGTAATACTCACGTCCGCAGTCGGAACGATGCGTAACGCAGGTAACCCTAAGATGTGTTCACCGATATAAGGGATGAAGTCGATTGGTAATAAATCCAGGGCATTCATTAACAGCACCCAAACAAACACAGTCAATGCCAAAGGTGCAATGACCTTGCTCTTTCCGTGATACATATCACGGACGCTGCTATCAACGAAACCGATGATCATTTCTACTGCAGTCTGGAATTTTCCCGGTACGCCACTGGTTGCTCTTACTGCTACTTTTCTAAACAGCCATAGGAATAAAGCGCCCATCAGTACTGAAAAGAAAAGTGAGTCAATATTTAACACCCAGAATGATGGCGCATTTTCAGCATGGGGATTGACCAACTCGAAAGTACGTAGGTCCAACTGAAGGTTATTCAGGTGGTGACCTATGTAGTCTCTAGTGGTTAATGCTTCTCCTGATGCAGACATGATGCCAATTACCCTTTTGTTGTTAAAAACGCTAACCGTTAATGACGGCTGGTGCAACGACCTGCATAACAAGCACCGCTAAGTAGGTCATGACCAGTGGTGCAAATGCCGCTTTAAACACTCCTAAAGCAACAATCAGCAAGGTTATTGATAATATAACCTTCAACCCTTCACTGAAAGCAAAAAGCCAGTTTATGCGAACTGGAGATTTTTCTTCGTTGACCTTTTGTAAGCGCATTAACAAAAGAAAAGCAATATTGGGTAACCAACATGCCAACCCGCCTAAAAAAGCCGAAAAACTCCAGTCTGTACTCTTTAATAAGAAACTCGCACTGAGAATAACAAAAGTCATAAACTGCAAAAATAACAGTTTCAGTGCAACTTTCCCGTTGTAGAGGGAGACAGACATGACGTTTGTATTCTCCAGACCTAGCTATCGTAAAAGGTATTACTGAATGATGTATCAAACTGTCTTTGCTATAAAGTGTCAAGTGACAAAAACGAGCAAATTATACGGGGCGTGGCAATGAATTCAATCAATAAGTAGCGAAAAAGTGAAGATTAATTTAAATTTATTACCAAGGTTCCATTTATGAAAAATGATTAAGAACAAAAAGAGTAAAAATAATAGAGCCGAATAAAATAAATAGCGTGACATACATCACAAATATAAAAGTATAAATAAAGCTTATTTCATAAAATATATAACTAAGTTAACAATTAACTGCCGTTTTATGAACAATTTAGTGTCAATTAGAAAAGAATTGACCCATTTTCAATAAAATAAATTCAATATTTTTATAATGCACAGAATTATTAATTTATTTTGGAAATAAAATAAGGAAAACTTAGGCTACAAAGTGAATTAACATAAAAGATAATAAAATGTTATTTTATTGTTTCAATAAGGTAAATTTTAATACTTTCTATAATTCCCCATAAAACAAATGGCGATAACATTGTAAATATTATCGCCAGAGCACAAAAAATGAAAAAATGATCGATGAGACACAAAAAAATGATTAAATAATCACCAAATGTCTTTGTTCATTCAATTCAGGTATAGATAAACTAATCACTTTTTCAGGCATTTTTAATCCATTATCAGCAAGTTCATCTAACTCTTCTTGATGAATTTGTCCTTTCAATGCATAAAAACGACCGTGTTCTTCAGTCACTAAATGAGAGCACCAAGAAAGCATATCATTCATGGAGGCAAATGCTCGGCTGATAACACCATCAAAAGGCTGTTCTGTTTGGTATTCTTCAACACGGTATTGAACTGGCTCGATATTATCAAGTCCTAGTTCGTGCTGAACTTGCTTCATAAAGCGAACGCGTTTACCTAAGCTATCCAATAAGACAAAATGGTGATCGGGACGCATTATTGCCAGTGGAATACCCGGTAATCCAGGTCCTGTCCCCACATCAATAAATTTTTCACCTTCAAGATATTGGCTCACAACAATACTATCCAAAATATGACGAATAAGCATTTGCTGCGGATCTCTCACGGATGTGAGGTTGTAAGCTTTATTCCATTTATCAAGCATAGCGACATAACCCGTGAGTTTTTCAGCTTGAATATCTGTAAGCTCTATATTGGCTTGCTTAGCCAGCTTTTTTAGCCGATTAAGTAAGTCACTCATGATGCGCTCCTGCGTAATAGACCTTGTTTTTTCAACCAAACTAATAAAATGGAAATAGCAGCAGGTGTCACACCAGAGATCCGAGATGCTTGACCGATTGATGTAGGTTTGTGATCGTTTAGTTTCGCAATAACTTCGTTAGATAACCCACTCACTTGTTTGTAGTCAAGATCTATCGGTAATGCCGCGTTTTCGTTACGCTGTTTCTTTTCGATCTCTTCTTGCTGGCGACTAATATAACCTTCGTACTTAACTTGGATTTCAACTTGTTCAGCTGCTTGTGGTTTTGAATCATCAATACCAGGCGCGAAACGAGAGATATTTTTTAGTATGTTGTAAGTCATTTCAGGGCGACGTAATAAATCTTCACCATTAGCTTCTTTGGATAATGGTGTTTTTAGCAATTCATTGATTTCTGAGAGATTATCAGCTTGAGGATGAACCCAAATATTTCTTAAACGCTGACGCTCTTTTTCAACAAGCTCAACTTTTTCACTAAATTCGGCCCAGCGAGTATCATCAACCATGCCTAATTCACGACCAATTTCTGTTAAACGTAAATCAGCATTATCTTCACGTAACATCAAGCGATATTCAGCACGAGAAGTAAACATGCGGTAGGGTTCTTTTGTACCAAGAGTACAAAGATCGTCAACTAATACGCCAATGTATGCTTGATCACGACGTGGGAACCAACCTTCTTGATCAAAGGCATAACGAGCTGCATTAAGCCCTGCAAGCATACCTTGTGCTGCAGCTTCTTCATAACCAGTTGTACCGTTAATTTGGCCAGCAAAGAATAACCCATTGATAAATTTACTTTCTAGCGTTTGTTTTAGATCTCTTGGATCGAAGAAGTCATATTCAATGGCATAACCAGGTCTAATGATCTTCGCATTTTCCATACCTTTCATGGAATTTACGATTTGCATTTGAACATCAAAAGGTAAGCTTGTTGAAATACCATTTGGGTAAATTTCGTTACTCGTTAAACCTTCTGGCTCTAAAAAGATCTGATGTGAATTACGGTCTGCAAATCTCATCACTTTATCTTCAATAGATGGGCAATAACGCGGGCCTATTCCTTCAATGACACCTGCATACATTGGGCTACGATCGAGGTTATTACGAATAACTTCGTGCGTTTTTTCGTTTGTATATGTGATATGGCAAGGCATTTGTTCAGGATGCTGATCCACATTACCTAAAAACGAGAAAACAGGCATTGGAGTATCACCTAACTGAACGGCTAATTGGCTAAAATCAATCGTTCTTGCATCAATACGAGGTGGTGTACCTGTTTTTAAACGACCTACACGTAGAGGTAATTCGCGTAGCCTGTGTGATAACGAAACAGATGGTGGATCACCTGCACGACCACCGCTGTAGTTTTCTAAACCTATATGGATTTTTCCATCAAGGAAAGTTCCTACGGTTAGAACAACAGACTTAGCACGGAATTTTAAGCCCATGCGAGTAACAGCTCCTGTTACTTGGTCGTTTTCAACAATGAGATCTTCAACTGGCTGTTGGAAGATCATTAAATTAGGTTGATTTTCGAGAGTAGTACGAACAGCTTGGCGATAAAGAACACGGTCTGCTTGTGCTCTTGTTGCTCTTACAGCTGGCCCCTTACTTGCGTTAAGGGTTCTAAATTGGATCCCTGCATGGTCAATTGCAGTTGCCATTAATCCACCCATCGCATCGATCTCTTTTACCAGATGCCCTTTACCAATCCCACCAATAGCTGGGTTACAAGACATTTGGCCCAAAGTATCAATATTGTGGGTCAGTAATAGGGTTTGACGCCCCATACGAGCTGCAGCCATAGCGGCTTCTGTACCGGCGTGACCACCACCGATGACAATGACGTCAAAGTGTTCTGGATAAAACATGTGTGAACCTTAAATGTTACGAATGCTGAATGTGTTGCATTGGGAAAACGAATTCTACTCAACTTTTTGACAGATACAAGCGAGCAGATCCGCAGGTAATTATTTAAAGATCTTTTTATTTAAAGATCTCTTTATTAGATCTTTTATTAAGGAAGCGATCCTCTGTGGATAAGTGGATTTTCTATTTAAAGATCATAAAACTGTAAAGGATCATATACTGTGAATGATCCGTGATCTATCTGCTGATAAGCTGGGATCAAAATGATGACTTATGCACAGGTCATTTCTTGATATAGCCTTATACAATGGATAACTACGGGTTAACCCCTGCTTTTAAGCTGAGTTATCCACATCTGTTTGCTGTTTTTTTGTGCAATTTAAAGTAAATTTTTCCAAGAAGCTATCCATTCTTCAGCTGGATCTTCCGGAATGTCATACTTTTGAATATCAATTTCGAGACGATCACCAAGGCGAGTAGCCCCTTTTTCTATTAATTTTTGATCCAAAGTCCTGATCGCACCACAGAAAGTGTCATATTCACTACTTCCTATACCGATAGCACCAAAAGAGACATTGCTAAGATCAATAGAGTCTGCCGAAATCTCATCAGCAAAAGGCTGTAGGTTGTCAGGAATATCACCTGCACCATGTGTGGAAGTAACCACCAGCCAGATCCCTTCATTAGGAAGATCATTAAGTGAAGGGCCATGGTGTAAATCAGTCTCAAAACCTTCCTCAGATAAGATCTCTGCAAGGTGTTCTGCGACATATTCAGCACTACCCATGGTACTGCCACTAATTAGAGTGACTTTTTTCATTAATGATCTCCTTATGTTCAAGACGCGCTATTGTACGCTGTGAATCACTTGGGATCTACCTGTGGATAATGTGGTTATAAAAAAAAATAAGAATTTACCCTTATGGCTTGATCGTCCTTATTATCGGGTTTTGCAGTGAGATCAATGTTTCAGTTGATTGAATTTCATCAATTGTCTGAATTTTGTTGATAAGTACATCTTGTAGTGCTTCTATGCTTTTACACATTACCTTAATAAAAATGCTGTATTGTCCTGTTGTGTAGTACACCTCTACGACTTCATCTAACTTATCTAATTTATCTAATGCTGTATGGTAATCTTTTGCACTCTTTAAAATGATGCCAATAAAGCAACAGACATCAAAACCTAATTGTTTTGCACTGATATCAACACGTGTTCCCGTAATAATTCCCGCTTGCTTCATTTTCTCTACACGAACATGAATTGTGCCTGGGCTTACTTCGAATTTTTTGGCTAATTCAGCGTAAGGTGTTCTCGCATTCGCCATTAATGCGTGAAGTATGTCACGATCGAGATTATCGATCTGATAAATATTGTCCATAAACTCCTCCTGTTTTTGACGATAATACATTTTTATAGCGTTATTTTTAACGATTTAAAACAAGCAAGGCTATTTTTAATGAAGTATATTGAATTTAGTGTCTGTTTTGTTGCTTAATCTATATCAGCGAAACACGACATCACCACTAGGGATATAAAAAATGGAAAAATCATTCATTCAGACTCAACAGCAAATTAGCTTTGTTAAATCATATTTTTCTCGTCTGCTGGAAAAAGAATTAGGATTAATTGAAGTTCAAGGACCGATCTTAAGTCGCCTTGGTGATGGAACTCAAGATAACTTATCTGGGCATGAGAAGGCGGTACAAGTTAAAGTCAAATCTTTACCAGATTCTACCTTTGAAGTTGTCCATTCATTAGCAAAATGGAAACGTAAAACATTAGGTCGTTTTGGATTTAGTTCTGGTCAGGGCCTTTATACACATATGAAAGCGTTGCGACCAGACGAAGATCGCTTAACTCAGATCCACTCTGTCTATGTTGATCAGTGGGACTGGGAAAAAGTGATGGAAGCTAAGGATCGTACAGTTCCTTATCTTAAGCAGACAGTGGGTAAAATTTATCAGGCAATAAAAGAAACTGAAAAAGCCGTCAGCGAAGAATTTGGTCTGGTACCGTTCCTGCCAGATCAAATTCAATTTATCCACACTGAAGAGTTATTGCGTCGTTATCCTGACCTTGATGCTAAAGGTCGTGAAAAAGCGATAGCAAAAGAATATGGTGCCGTTTTCTTAATTGGTATTGGTGGAAAACTTTCAAGTGGTGAATCTCATGATGTCAGAGCACCTGATTATGATGACTGGACGACACCAAACGAAGATGGATTTGAAGGTTTAAACGGTGACATTTTAGTCTGGAACCCAATATTACAAGATGCTTTTGAGTTGTCATCAATGGGTATCCGTGTCGATCCTGAAACATTAATGCGTCAGTTAACATTAACCGATGATACTAAGCGCCTAGAGCTTGATTGGCACAAAGCATTAATGCATGGCGATATGCCACAAACTATTGGTGGTGGTATAGGCCAATCGCGTTTAGTGATGCTACTTCTACAAAAAGAGCATATTGGTCAAGTACAGTGCGGTGTGTGGGAAAAAGACACCCGTTTAGCTTTCGCTGATATGCTGTAATTATTGGCGCCAGCGCCGAAGTAAGCGACTTTTTAATCCAGTATCAAAACGCCATATATGGTCAAAGATTTTCATGATACTGGGTTTACCGTAATTGGATAGGGTTACCGCATGGAAGCGATTGTGCTGTTGCTGTTGGCTTTTTTTGATTTTGTTGATTAGGTTTTCGGGTAACCTTTGGGCAACAAAGTCAGAAATAACAACAGCATCAGCATCTTTCCATGTTGGGCTATTTAGTTTTTCTACGACATTATCTAAACAAGCACTTAAGTCTGTACCTCCTCTAAATGACTGATTCAAAAACTTGATAAGTTCTTGCAGGCCATTAGACGATGACAATTGATAATGCACAGTTTCAGTAGAAAATAACATAACATGACATGAACGATTATCAGCTAGCGCTATTTTCATCAATGCTAATCCAAAGGCTTTAGCACACTGTTCGTTAAATCCTCCCATCGAACCTGATGTATCAATACATACAATAAAAGGCCCTCTTGGTCTTTCTTCATCATGATGATGAGTTACTGGGCGTAATACCGTCCGCTCTTGCCAATTATCACCTTGTAATCGATAGGTATTGAGCTGCTTCTCTACAAGTTTTCGATAAAACTCATGTTCGATTTCATTAATACCTAATAAGGCGAGTTCTGCGGGAAGCAAACGTAAGATATCATCACTAAGTCCTATTCCATTGACTTGCTCTGGTGTGGTATCTGGTGCTTTTTCAACAATAGTTATAGGTTCAAAAATAACGCTCTCTTCAGGAAGAGATTTAGCTGTTTTGCTACGACCGAGCAAACTTGCAAGTTTATGTAATTCGGGTTGTTGATCGAGAAAGTCGCTATAACGTTGAATAATTTTCTCATCAAAAGGGGTTTTTGTTAAAACGCCTTTACTCATATCCCATAAACGCCCTGCTGCGCGTTCATTTTCTGAAAATGTGTTACTTAAGCTTCCACTTAGCGCTAAACGTTCTTGAAGCTCAGCAAGGAGCTGCTCTTGTTCTTGGTCAAATAAGGCTTTGTGTAAGGCAGTGACTTGGAAAATTAAACTTACCCGCCAGTGTTGCATAAATAAAGCTTGTTGAGCTGGAGAAAAAGGTTTGTTTGTTTTGATTAATTGAGAGGCTTCTTCAATAAAAGAAGAATCTAACTTATTTAACTCAATAAGAATATGTTCAACTTGTTGATTAAATATCGCATTACCTAATGACTGGGTTTGTTGATAAAGGGCAAATTCATCAGCAATCATTGTAGGTACTAACGTCTCTTTTACTCTTTGCTGTAAGCTTTTTTTCCATTGGTGGATATCTTTAAGTAAGGCTTTTTTGAGTCTTGGATGTTTTTCAAAAAACACCGCTAATTGAGGTGATGCAAGTATAGCAACAATAACTTCCTCAATAAGCTGCCCTTCATTTATGGCTAAAAGCATATCTAATGTTGAAAGTGTCAGCATAATATCATTACTTTATTTGGCTTTTTAATTGCGATAATTTTTCATTAAGCTGAACAAAACTTTGTTCAATGGAAATAAGCCAATCATTATCAATAAATAAATTCGGTTGATGATGATTAAATTTTTCTTGTTCACTATAAATTTCTTGAGCCAGATCTTTTAATTTATCTTGCCACTCTTGGTTATCTTCAATAGGAACAGCAGGTGCTGTCTCTTTTTGTTGATAAAGAGATGTTGTTCGACGGCTCACATCCATAATTTCTAATACACCATCTTGGCGTATTTGTGCGTTAATTGATTGTGGGAAACCAATACCATTTAAACGCGCTAATAACTCATCCCCTTTAGCCAAAAAGTTTTCTAATGCTTTTTTCTCAAGAGTAATAAAGTTAACTTGAATACTATGGATATGTAGAGGGATATGTAAAAACAAGGTGAATTTATCAGCCTGCATTTTATCTGATAGGCTAAAGTGTGCATTTCGTCCAAACATTCCACTTTGTTTTTCAAAACGAAAAGCTTGTTGATCTTGTTTGCTTCTCGTTGATTGCATCCACTCAGCCCACAAACTCTCTGTTTTTCTGATCAATTCTAGCTGGTGGTAAGCTTGTTCTGTTAAAAGGCTTTGTAATAATTTATCTAATAATGCAAATGATGCTTGGTCATGCCAGAGGCAATCTTTTAATAAAATAAGATCTAATGGTGAAATAGCACTACGGCCATTAAAAAAGGCGCTAGCTTGTAAAAGGCGTACTGCTTTTTTCCAACGTCTATCAGAAACATAAGGGGCAGCATCACTTTTATCTAAAGCCTCACGAAGTTGATAAATTAAATCAAATAAGTGGTCATCTAATGTGATTTTTTCTAATTCTGATTGCCAGCGTGAAAATTCTTCTGTGGTAATTTGAAGATGGGCCGGAATATGGAAAGAGCCAACTTCTTTATTAACGAGTAAAGCGCGAAAGTTTTTCTTATCTTGAACTTTTGTTAACCAAATACGAATGAGCATTCGGTCATAAAGCGCTTCAAGGCTACTATCTGAATCAGGTAATTCATTCGAAGCTGAAACTAATAAGCGCATTGGGATGCTGACTTCAGTTTCCCCATTTCTAAATTTACGCTCATTAATCGCCGTTAATAACGTATTAAGAATAGCGGGTCCTGCTTTCCAAATTTCATCAAGAAAGACAACTTCAGCATCAGGCAAATATCCCTCAATCAAACGCTGATATTTCCCTTCATCTTTTAAAGCTTGAATAGATAAAGGACCAAAAATTTCTTCAGGTGTTGAAAAACGCGTCATCAAGTATTCAAAAGCTTTAGCTTCTTTAAAGGCTTCTTTCATTCTTCTGGCTATTAAGCTTTTAGCAATACCAGGGGGGCCAAGTAAGAAAACACTCTCACCACTCAGTGCTGCAAGTAGACAAAGACGGATAGCTGACTGCCGCTCATAAAGCCCAGTTTCAAGATATTGGCTAAGTTGTGAAATCCGCTCTGCAAGTTGCATAAACACTCCTAATAATGGGTACTTATTTTCATTATTCCCTGAAAATATCAGAAAGGGATTGCTGACATATAGTCAAACATTCTATTAGCACACAAATTGTTTATAACAAAAATCGATTCAGCTTCCTACTGCTTATTTTGGTTCTTTTTTGTTTTACTAGCGAAACGTTTCGATAGTGATCACGTTTTTTCATTAATGTTGCTGAGATGATCGGTTTAAAATATTGCATGTTATTTATTCAGTGCATTTAGAATTTATTATTGAGAGTAAGGAAAAATCATGGAAGCGAAGAAACTTGTGATTTTAGGTAGTGTTAATGCTGATCATATTCTTAATGTTGCCCATTTTCCGCTTCCTGGTGAAACCATTTCAGGTAACCAATTTCAAATGGTATTTGGCGGTAAAGGAGCTAATCAGGCGGTCGCTGCTGGGCGTTGTGGTGCGAATATTTCTTTTCTTGCTTGTTTAGGAAATGACGATATTGGCAAAAAAGCCAAAGCTCAATTAATCACAGATAACATTGATACCAAGAGTATTGAGTTAATTGACGATGTAGCAACAGGTGTTGCGTTGATTTTCGTTAATCAACAGGGTGAAAATGTTATAGGTATTCATGCTGGTGCTAATGGGCGATTAGATACAAATTACGTTCAGCGCCATGGGAATATTATAAAAGAAGCTGATGCTCTGTTAATGCAATTAGAATCGCCACTTGATTCTGTATTAAAAGCGGCTGAAATAGCGAAACAAGAAAATGTGCAAGTAATACTAAATCCTGCACCTGCTCAAGCATTACCTGATGAGTTATTATCTCTTGTCGATATTATTACTCCAAATGAAACAGAAACTGAATATCTGACAGGAATTAAAGTCATAGACGATGAAAGTGCTCAACAAGCAGCGGATGCTCTCCATCATAAAGGTATTAAAACAGTGCTGATTACATTAGGAAGCCGTGGAGTTTGGGTTAGCGAGCAAAATAGTAAAGGTTGTATTGTTCCTGCATTTAAAGTGAAAGCTATTGATACTATCGCAGCAGGCGATACATTTAATGGCGCATTAATTACCGCTTTATTAGAGGGGCAATCTATAATGCCAGCGATTAGGTTTGCTCATGCTGCAGCTGCCATTGCTGTTACTCGAGCAGGCGCTCAGCCATCAGTACCTTGGCGTCATGAAGTGGATACTTTTTTAGCATCATCCTTGTAGTGTATTTTTTCTATCTATATATAAAGAAAAAGAGAGCTTATGCTCTCTTTTTAGTTTGAACAAAACTATCAGGCTTTTTTCTTTTTGTTCGTTAGGTTATCACCATCATGTTTATCGAGGAGTAAAAACACGAAGGAGGACAGTAATGTAATAATACCTACCGTAATAAAAGTATAGTGGAAGTTATCAACAGTAGAGCCAACGTTTTCAGTATCAAAATATCCTAAAATAGACGCACTGACAGCAATACCAAAACTAATAGCCAGCTGTTGAGTAACAGCTAAAACACTATTTCCTGAACTTGCATTATTATCTGTTAAGTCAGCCAATGAAATTGTATTCATCGACGTAAATTGTATCGACATGACCACGCCTAATAAAAAGAGTGGGATAATAAGATAGTAAATAGACATGTCAGGAGATTGAAGTGAAAATTGAGCGATCATCAAACCAATAATAATAGTGATAGCAAAGAGCGTTCGGCGATAGCTAAATTTCACTAAGATCTTTGTGACAAATGATTTGGCTAAAATAGAGCCCAAAGCCATTGGTGCCAGCATCATACCGGAAACAATTGCAGGGTAGCCAAAACCCACTTGCAACATAAGTGGCATTAAGAAAGGAATACACCCAGTTCCTAATCTTGTTGCAATATTACCTGCAATCCCGACAGAGAAGGTCCGTGTTTTAAAAATATTTAATGGGATCAGAGGCTGCTGGTGGCGTCTTGCATGATTAATATATAAACCAAGTAGAGAAAAACCACCTAAAATAACGGCTATAGGGATATAGCGAGAGATATTTTTATCACCAAAAAGATCAAGGCTAACGGAAAGCATCACTAAGCCAAAGCCAAAGAAAATAAAACCCAGTAAATCGAATTTGCGTTTTGGCATAGTAAAATTAGGCATATGCTTTATGGCATAGAAAATACCTAATAGGCCAATAGGAATATTTATAATAAATATCCAATGCCAAGAGGCATAAGTAACTAATACCCCACCTAAAAGAGGTCCTACTATAGGACCTACTAATCCTGGCATTGTGACAAAATTGAGAATAGGAAGTAATTCGCTACGTGGATAAGCTCTTAATAAAGCAAGGCGTGCAACGGGCATCATCATTGCGCCACCTATACCTTGTATAATTCGTGAAATAACAAGAAAAGCAAGGTTAGGAGAAAGTGCACATAATAAAGATCCACCTGAAAATAAAGAAACCGCAATAATAAAAACTTTACGCGTTCCAAATCTATCAGCTAACCATCCACTGACGGGGATTAATAATGCAACAGTTAAGGTATAGCTGATAACAGCCGATTGCATAGCGAGAGGAGAATGGTTAAGGCTTTTTGCTATGTCTGGTAATGCCGTATTAAGAATAGTTGCATCGAGAGCTTGCATAAAAAAAGCCATTGCAGCAATCCAAGGCAACCCAGACATATTTTTGGCAGATTTCAACATGAAGCATATACCGTCTTTATTCTATATTCTATATTTTGATTATCGCTTCATTATAAACAGAAAACCTATAAAATTTGTATTAAAACTATTCAATCACTTGTTAATAAGATTAAACAGAGGTCGCGTGCTTTATTTCCATCACCATCAATAATAGCTTGAACAATTTGGTTATGTGTTTCCGGTTGAACAGTTTCATTACCCACAATAAGATCAAAATACTTTTTATAAGCAGAAAGAAATAATGAGCCGAAAGAGGCAAAGAATGGATTGCCACTTGCTTGATAAATAAGATAGTGAAATTGAGTATCGATATCTAGCCAATGTTGTCTATCAAAATTCTCATCAAGTAACAGCATTTCTCTACCAAACAAAACAAGAGACTGTTTTTGGCTTTCGGTTGCATTAAATGCGGCTAAATAACAGGCTTGAGGTTCAATAGCTAAACGAACATGATGGAAATAATGGCTGACCTTATTAAATTCACCACTGTCTATCCACCAATTAAGAAGATCATTATCTAATAGATTCCAATTTTGCATTGGCGTAACACGAGTACCTATTCGTGGACGAGGTAAAAGCATTCCTTTAGCCGCAAGCATTTTTATTGCTTCTCGAATAACAGTCCTGCTGACGGAGAGTAATTCTGCTAATTCTATTTCTCCAGGTAATAAAGATTCAGGCTCATAGTGACCAGAAAGAATTTGTTTACCTAATTTTTCAGCAACTATATAAGAAAGATTCTTTTGAGAAGCTGAACGTTGTTCGCTAAATTGCATAATAAAGGTTACCTATACCATAATTTATCTTCTATCTTACGTGAGTCTGCTAGAGAAAGCTGTTCGGATTTTACGCCATCAGCATAAAATTAGAGCGTTTTTCTTTATTTTGTTGAAAAAAAAAGCGAACGGAAAAAAAATTGAAATAAACACTTGCGCTAATCCGAGATCTCCCTATAATGCGCATCCACTGACCGGCGATGAGCAAACAACAAGCCACGCAGGACAGTGAAGAGAAAAGAAAAAAGTTTGAAAAAACTCTTGACTCTTCAGAGGAATAGCGTAATATACGCCTCCTCGCAACAACGCAGAAGACCGGAAACGGCAGCGAAGGTTGCACTGCTCTTTAACAAATTATCAGACAATCTGTGTGGGCACTCGCAGAGACGATATCTTCTAAAATATTAGATGTATCAAGTCTTGAAGAGTGAACAACAAAAGTAAATTCATTTATGAATAGCTAAGTTTTCGATTTCTTTGAGCATCAAACACTTTTAATTGAAGAGTTTGATCATGGCTCAGATTGAACGCTGGCGGCAGGCCTAACACATGCAAGTCGAGCGGTAACAGAAGAAAGCTTGCTTTCTTGCTGACGAGCGGCGGACGGGTGAGTAATGTATGGGGATCTGCCCGATAGAGGGGGATAACTACTGGAAACGGTGGCTAATACCGCATGACGTCTACGGACCAAAGCAGGGGCTCTTCGGACCTTGCGCTATCGGATGAACCCATATGGGATTAGCTAGTAGGTGAGGTAAAGGCTCACCTAGGCGACGATCTCTAGCTGGTCTGAGAGGATGATCAGCCACACTGGGACTGAGACACGGCCCAGACTCCTACGGGAGGCAGCAGTGGGGAATATTGCACAATGGGCGCAAGCCTGATGCAGCCATGCCGCGTGTATGAAGAAGGCCTTAGGGTTGTAAAGTACTTTCAGCGGGGAGGAAGGTGATAAAGTTAATACCTTTATCAATTGACGTTACCCGCAGAAGAAGCACCGGCTAACTCCGTGCCAGCAGCCGCGGTAATACGGAGGGTGCAAGCGTTAATCGGAATTACTGGGCGTAAAGCGCACGCAGGCGGTCAATTAAGTCAGATGTGAAAGCCCCGAGCTTAACTTGGGAATTGCATCTGAAACTGGTTGGCTAGAGTCTTGTAGAGGGGGGTAGAATTCCATGTGTAGCGGTGAAATGCGTAGAGATGTGGAGGAATACCGGTGGCGAAGGCGGCCCCCTGGACAAAGACTGACGCTCAGGTGCGAAAGCGTGGGGAGCAAACAGGATTAGATACCCTGGTAGTCCACGCTGTAAACGATGTCGATTTAGAGGTTGTGGTCTTGAACCGTGGCTTCTGGAGCTAACGCGTTAAATCGACCGCCTGGGGAGTACGGCCGCAAGGTTAAAACTCAAATGAATTGACGGGGGCCCGCACAAGCGGTGGAGCATGTGGTTTAATTCGATGCAACGCGAAGAACCTTACCTACTCTTGACATCCAGCGGATCCTTTAGAGATAGAGGAGTGCCTTCGGGAACGCTGAGACAGGTGCTGCATGGCTGTCGTCAGCTCGTGTTGTGAAATGTTGGGTTAAGTCCCGCAACGAGCGCAACCCTTATCCTTTGTTGCCAGCGCGTGATGGCGGGAACTCAAAGGAGACTGCCGGTGATAAACCGGAGGAAGGTGGGGATGACGTCAAGTCATCATGGCCCTTACGAGTAGGGCTACACACGTGCTACAATGGCAGATACAAAGAGAAGCGACCTCGCGAGAGCAAGCGGAACTCATAAAGTCTGTCGTAGTCCGGATTGGAGTCTGCAACTCGACTCCATGAAGTCGGAATCGCTAGTAATCGTAGATCAGAATGCTACGGTGAATACGTTCCCGGGCCTTGTACACACCGCCCGTCACACCATGGGAGTGGGTTGCAAAAGAAGTAGGTAGCTTAACCTTCGGGAGGGCGCTTACCACTTTGTGATTCATGACTGGGGTGAAGTCGTAACAAGGTAACCGTAGGGGAACCTGCGGTTGGATCACCTCCTTACCTAAGAGATACGTGTTATGTG
>NZ_JAABLT010000013.1:0-4648 GCF_009915125.1 Proteus sp. G2673 | reverse complement strand
CCCACCTGATCCCATGCCGAACTCAGAAGTGAAACGTTGTAGCGCCGATGGTAGTGTGGGGTCTCCCCATGTGAGAGTAGGGAACTGCCAGGCATTAAATTTAGGCTGTGTCAGCCGGTGACAATAAGCCACTAGTGCTGATATGGCTCAGTTGGTAGAGCACACCCTTGGTAAGGGTGAGGTCCCCAGTTCGAATCTGGGTATCAGCACCAATAAAAAATTATTATAGCTGCATAAACAGACAGTTATAAATACAGAATTTGCTTGGCGGCCATAGCGCAACGGTCCCACCTGATCCCATGCCGAACTCAGAAGTGAAACGTTGTAGCGCCGATGGTAGTGTGGGGTCTCCCCATGTGAGAGTAGGGAACTGCCAGGCATTAAATAAGACGAGAAAGCCAACCCAATGGGTTGGCTTTTTTGCGTTTAAGATATTTAAAATACAAATATACTTTCTCTTTTCTAATCACTTATCACTTTGCTATCCTCAATGATACTTGGCTGTTAAACTAAGCTATCAGCTAAATGAGGTAGACTTTCATGAAAGAATCGGTTTCATTGCAAGCATTTAATACATTTGGTTTGAGAGTAAAAGCTCACCAAATAGAAACTGCAAATAATAAAGATGAGCTTTGTACATATTGGCAAAATGCCCATGAGAAGAGATTACCAACCCTTATTCTAGGTGGCGGTAGTAACGTGCTATTTACTGAAGATTTTAATGGTATTGTTATCCGTAACTGTATTACTGGCATTGAAATTACTGAAGATGAACAATATTGGTCTATTCATGTTGGAGCTGGCGAGAGTTGGCATGCGCTTATTGAATATCTGTTAGAAAAAAATATCTATGGACTGGAAAATTTAGCGTTGATCCCTGGCAATGTTGGTTCTGCGCCGATACAAAATATTGGTGCTTATGGTAAAGAGCTGAAAGATGTTTGTGCCTATGTTGATATTGTTGAATTAAGCACAGGCAATATTAGTCGATTAACAAATGAAGAATGTGAGTTTGGTTATCGCGATAGTATTTTTAAACATCATTATCAACAAGGCTTTGCTATTATTGCTGTCGGTTTACTACTAAGTAAAAAATGGGAACCTATTCTTACTTATGGTGATTTATCAAAATTATCATTAGAAACTGTTACACCAAAGGATGTGTTCGAATCTGTATGCTTAATGAGAACAAGCAAGCTACCCGATCCAAAAATAACGGGTAATGCTGGAAGTTTTTTTAAAAACCCAATTGTTGATATTCGTATTGCACAACAATTAAAAACAGAATATCCATTTTGCCCTCAATATGTACAGCGAGATGGTGTGAAGCTTGCGGCAGGTTGGCTGATTGATCAATGTGGTCTTAAAGGGCATCAAATTGGTGGTGCAGCAGTCCACACTAAACAAGCACTGGTACTTATTAATAAAGACGGCACCGCGACAGGTGAAGATATTGTGAACTTAGCCGCATATATTCGCCAGAAAGTCTCAGAACGCTTCGGTGTAAAATTAGAGCCAGAAGTTCGCTTTATTGGTCAATATGGCGAAATCAATGCAGTGGATGCTATTTCATGAAAGAAACACCAACTCCTTTATTATTAATTGAACTCCTTGCTGATGGAAATATTCATTCAGGAGAACAATTAGGCGAAAGTTTAGGAATGACTCGAGCAGGCATTAATAAACATATTCAAACATTGCGTAGCTGGGGTATCGATGTTCAGACGGTTGCAGGAAAAGGATATCAATTAGATGCACCAATGAACTTATTGAACGCAGATATTGTGAATCAGAATATTAAAGGTGAGCCGGCTAGCGTTATTCCTGTTATAGATTCTACAAATCAGTATTTGATCCAACGTATCAGCGAATTAAAATCGGGTGATGTATGTATTGCTGAATACCAGTCTGCTGGGCGAGGTAGAAGAGGGCGTCAATGGATTTCGCCTTTTGGTAGAAATTTATATTTGAGTATGTATTGGAAACTCGATCAAGGGCCTGCTGCTGCAATAGGACTGAGTTTGGTTGTCGGCGTTATTATGGCTGAAGTATTGCAAAAACTTGGTGCAGATGGCGTTAAAGTTAAATGGCCTAACGACCTCTATTTAAATGATAAAAAGCTTTCAGGTATTCTTGTTGAGCTAACAGGGAAAACAGGTGATGTTGCTCATATTGTCACAGGGATTGGTATCAATATTGCGATGAGTAAAAATCAAAATGAAGCCATTAACCAACAATGGATTAATTTGGAGCAAGTTGGTATTAAAATTGACAGAAATGAACTTGCTTGTGAAATTACTAATGCATTAAGAGAAGCATTTGTACAATTTGAAAAACAAGGGTTATCTGTGTTTATCGAGCGTTGGAAACGTTTAGATAACTTTATGGATCGCCGTGTAAAGCTTATTATTGGTGAAAAAGAGATCTTTGGTATTGCCAAAGGCATTAATGATCAAGGTGCTTTACTTTTAGAACAAAATGGAAAAATAATATCTTATATAGGTGGTGAAATATCACTGAGAAGTGCACCATAATGCTTTAAATTGCATCGAAAATCTAAAACTAAAAAGCTTTCCTAAACTGGAAAGCTTTTTAGTTATCAGTACAATTTTTAATAACTAAAATATAATAGTCCTTAGACCAAATGGTGATAATTGTTTAGATTTACTTACGTAATCGAACGTTAGTGATCGAATGATTTTGACCTTTAGTTAGTATAAGACTCGCTCTTTCTTTTGTAGGCAGGATGTTCTGTTTAAGATTTAAACCATTAATTTCTTGCCAAATCGAAGATGCTATTTCAATAGACTCTTCTCTGCTTAATTTAGAGTAATTATTAAAATATGATTCAGGATCAGTAAACGCACCCTCTCTAAATTTTAAAAAGCGACTGATGTACCAGTGTTTTAGTAATTCTTCTTCAGCATCAACATAAATGGAGAAGTCTACATAATCTGATACGAAAACATTATGTGGATCATGAGGATAATCCTGATTGCTCTGTAATACATTTAATCCTTCAAGGATCAAAATATCAGGTTGTTCAATAACCTGTTCCTTATCTGGAATGATGTCATACACTAAATGAGAATAGACAGGGGCTGTTACTTGTTTTTTGCCTGATTTTATATCAGAAACGAAAGAGACAAGGCTATGCATATCATAGGATTCAGGAAATCCTTTCTTTTTCATTATTCCGCGTCTCTTTAACTCTGCATTAGGCAAAAGAAAGCCATCAGTAGTGATTAAATCAACTTTACGATGTTCTGGCCAACGGGTTAAAAGCGCTTGTAGCAAACGAGCTGTGGTACTTTTACCAACAGCAACACTACCCGCTATACCAATAATGTAGGGGATTTTGGCGCTTCGTGTTCCAAGAAACTGCTCTAAGACAGCTTGACGGCGCAAGTTAGAACTTATGTAAAAATTGAGTAATCTTGAAAGAGGAAGATAAATCTCAATTACATCATCAATAGAAATTTCTTCATTAATTCCTTTTAAATCAGCGATCTCTTTTTCGGTTAATGTTAAAGGAACGGAATCTCTTAACGTTGCCCAATGCTTTCTGTCAAACTCTAAATAAGGGGTTATAAAGCGTTCTTTGTTATTCATAAGCCAACATCTGCCTAATATTCGCAGGTTGGACAGGCTGTTTAAAACACCCGTATCCGATAAAAAATAAACAGCATCATAACGAGTGATGACTCTTAGGCGTAGATATT
Source organism: Proteus sp. G2673 (assembly GCF_009915125.1). NCBI lineage: Bacteria > Pseudomonadati > Pseudomonadota > Gammaproteobacteria > Enterobacterales > Morganellaceae > Proteus > Proteus sp. G2673. Next base: position 926 of record NZ_JAABLT010000013.1, on the reverse strand, counting down.
TTTTAAATTTTTTCTACTTTTTTTGACACGAACTGAATAAATTTGTAAAAAAAGTATAAAAAATAGTCATGAAAATAATTTTTTAGCGTAGACTAACAGGGGGGCAATCAAATTTTTTCTAAAAATTTATTGGTGGTGAATAAATTCGGGAGTGATTAGCTAAATTAGCTTGCTAATCTAGCATGATTTTTTGTTGGCATTTTGGTCGTTTTTTTCCTAAAAAATCAACAATTCAATTAAAAATGAACAAAATCTAAGCAAAAGAACGAATATCGCAATTTTTTTGTTGCATCATGATGAAAGTCCTCCTAGAATGCGCACCACTTAGCCGGCATAGCTCAGTTGGTAGAGCAACTGACTTGTAATCAGTAGGTCCCGAGTTCGACTCTTGGTGCCGGCACCATTAAAAATTAGGTTTGGTGGGATACCCAAGCGGCCAAAGGGAGCAGACTGTAAATCTGCCGTCACAGACTTCGAAGGTTCGAATCCTTCTCCCACCACCATTAATTCCAAACTTAAGTGTTTTAAATTAGTAAACACTTAAGTAGAATACAAAGCTGATTTTAAGTCAGGTAGCCGAGTTCTGCGGGCATCGTATAATGGCTATTACCTCAGCCTTCCAAGCTGATGATGCGGGTTCGATTCCCGCTGCCCGCTCCAGATGTGCTGATATAGCTCAGTTGGTAGAGCGCACCCTTGGTAAGGGTGAGGTCGGCAGTTCGAATCTGCCTATCAGCACCACTCCTTCATGTTCTTGCCTCCCTGATTAAAATCTTAACAAGCACTAGCAAATCGCTAATTTACTTACTGCTTGGTTGATGTGGTGTAACCACCGATTCCGTGTCTTAGAGGGACAATTTAAATGTCTAAAGAAAAATTTGAACGTTCAAAACCGCACGTTAACGTTGGTACTATCGGCCACGTTG
>NZ_JAABLT010000012.1:0-43505 GCF_009915125.1 Proteus sp. G2673 | reverse complement strand
ACGCCCTACAGGATTCGAACCTGTGACCTACGGCTTAGAAGGGCGTTACATACTGATTTCATTGAGTTTTATATAATTTCATGAGATTTCATCCTTCTGATTTATAAGGATTTATATACCTTGCATGATTTCAGCTAGTTTCATATCATTTCTTCGTTACTTGACCCGTTACTTGACCCGCAAAAAACTCGTAAATGGAAATTAGTTATGGCTAGCGTATTACTGACTGATAGTAAAATACGAGGACTGAAACCAAAGAAATCTGCGTATTATACTTGGCAAGCATCAGCGACTAGAGGAACTGGACGCCTTGGTGTAAAAACATATCCATCTGGAAGAAAAGTTTTCGTCTACCGCTACTTCAAAGATGGAAAAGAGAAATTTATATCGCTTGGTGATTACCCTAATTTATCACTAGCAGATGCTGCAGTAAAATCCGTAGCAGCTGCTACTGAATCATCATCCCTTGAGAAAATTAAATATGAACACGCCACAATAAAACAGCTCTTTGATGATTACATTGAAGATCAGAAACGGCAAGGCAAGCGTTCATATGATAAAACTCAAAACAGACTCAATCAGGTTCTAGATAGCAAGCATATTGATGCAACTATGCCTGCAAAAGATGTTACTCCAGATCATATAAAAAGAATACTTTCTGAGTTTATCTCCCGAGGTGCTTTGGCAGGTTCGAACAAAGTAAGAGCAAACCTACATGCGGTATTCAACTTCGGTTTGTTTGCCGACAATGATCCAGCAAAAATAAACGAGCGCGTTATTTATGGATTGGAACGAAATCCTGTCACAGTGGTTCCTAGACAAAAAGGTGCAGATAAAGCGTTAGATAGATTTTTATCATGGGATGAGTTGAAGCTATTATTAGAGCTATTCAATAAACCCACCATCGAATGTCCTATTAACTCAGATTATGCACGTCTATTTCTATTTTGTGTCTATTCCGCAGGACAACGACCATGGGAAATTATTGCTAATACCCGTGATAATTGGGATAAGAAAAATAATACATTAACAGTACCGCCCCATATTTCAAAAACAGGCGATTACCATGTAATTCCATTGATACAGCCTGCTATTGATATTCTTAATATCCAAGAGCTTTTGTATCCAACATCAAATTATCTTTTCCCTGCTAAAACGAAAGAAGGGCACCTGTTAACATCTGAATACGCTAAACAATTAAATAAATTTTGTAAGAAGAATGAGTTTGAGAAATTTACACCTAGAGATGTGAGAAGAACATTTAAAACATTGGCTGGAGAGATGGGGATTAGTTCTGAGTTAAGGGATATGGTACAAAACCATAAAAGACCCGGCGTTTCTCAGAAACATTATGACAGGTATGATTATTTAAGAGAAAAACGTGAAACGCTTGATACATGGTGTGAAAAGCTATCGTCGCTAAAAGAAGAATAGGGTTTATGTATCTCCCCCTAGCTCCTTATTGTAGGATAGATGTAACCCACAACAAGGAACACTAAAAATGAGAATGACTCTATATACCTGTCACTGTCATAGAAATCAGTTATCATTATTGATCTCTACAAATAAAAGCACAAAAAATGAGCATTTTAGTGCGAAGTAACGTACACTGAATCACGATATCCCTATGATGGGTGAAAGATATGAAAGCTTTTAACGTGATAAGAATGTTTCAAGACACACCAGTACAAGTTACCTGCCCAAGTTGTTCTTACGTTGCAAAATAAAATAAACACAAGCTTAAGAAGAACCTAATCTTATTAGGTCCTAATTGTGGCTACATGTTTTATTTCAATAAAATATAAACACAACTCAATATACCAGTTGTTGCCGTAGAAATTGAACGACAACAACCAGCACATTTATGAATGTATTTTAATAAAGGGTTAGTGTTTTATAATGAAAAAAATAAGAAGTTGCTACACGGAAATTCTGCACCATATCTGAAAGAGCTAAGCAATTTGATTTATATTAAAACTCAAGTTTTGACTAATAACCTTCTCATATACATATCATCAATCATTGATATAACACATTGAACGACAATAACAAGATCGATTTTAACGATCAGTTTACCAACCATCAATAGATTGAAACTATCAAAACCAACGCCATCGATCGAAAAAACCATCTTTACTTAAGTGATATTTGAAATAATAATAACTTAAATTATTTATTTTTATATTTGCCACATCACCATTAAAAAATTTAATATCTTTATTATTTATATATTCTACAAATATAAACCTCACTATAAACTCTATTTAATAGGATTATATATATATTATTATTCAATAATACTTTTCATTTTTTTGAAAAACAAAAAATAACTTAACTTTAATTTAATTTAAAATAGGAATCTTAAATATATGAAAAGAAAAGTTATAGCACTAGCTACTATTCTTTCTGCTGCATTTGCTGGCTCATCTATGGCGTATGACGGAACAATTACATTTACAGGTAAAGTTGTTGATCAAACATGTTCTGTTGATACCCAATCAAAAAATTTAGCTGTTATTTTGCCGACTGTTTCAGTCGCAACATTAAATAATGTAGCAACAACAGCAGGCTTAACTCCATTTACAATTAAGTTAACTGGTTGTTCCACAGATAAAGATGGTGCTAAAAACGTTAAAGTATATTTTGAACCATCCGCTGATACTGATTTAACTACACATAATTTAAAAAATACAGCAACAGGAACTAAAGCAAATAATGTTCAAGTTCAATTACTTAACTCAGATGCAGCAACAACAATCCAGTTAGGTACTGATTCTGCAACACAAGATGTCCATCCAGTACAAATCGACAATGCTAATGTAAACCTTCCATATTTTGCTCAATATTACGCAACCGGACAATCTACCGCTGGAGATGTAAAAGCAACCGTTCATTACACCATTGCCTATGAGTAAGGTTTATTGGATTGCTTTTATTTTACGGGGCAGAAAAAACTGCCCCATTTCCTTCTAGAGGTATTATGTTAAAGTTCATTCTTATTTTCTTGACTCTGTTTGTATCCACAGTGGCTCAAGCCAGTGTGGTTATTATGGGGACCCGCGTTGTTTATCCCGCAACGCAAAAAAGCATTAATGTTCAATTAAATAATAACGATGAATCCCCCGCATTAATTCAGTCTTGGTTAGATACCGGAAACGCAGCTGCAGCACCAGATTCAATTCACGTTCCTTTTATCATTACTCCTCCCATATTTCGTATGGAGCCAAAATCAGGGCAAACCATCCGGATTGTCTATACCGGTGAATCATTACCACAAGATAGAGAGTCTCTTTTCTATTTAAATGTCTTAGACATTCCGGCAAAACCTAAATTGGAAGAAAATTCGGAAAACTCAGAGGGAAATAACAATTACTTACAATTAGCCGTTCGTAGTCGCATTAAGTTTTTCTTTCGCCCTGATAATCTCAACGTAACGCCTGATGATGCTTACCAAAAAGTGACTTGGCATCAGGAAGGAGCACTACGCATTAAAGCGATTAACCCAACACCTTATTACATCACTTACAACAAAATCTCAGTGGGTCAGGATAAACAGCTAACGCCTGTTGAACAAAGTGGGATGATAGCTCCTTTTTCTTCAAAAATATTTTCACTTAAAGAGAAGCCAATATTAACAAATAAAGTCACTTGGGTTGTTGTTAATGATTATGGTGGATACCAACAAGGTGAATCTACTTTGGAATAAGGTAATATAATGAATTTTAATAACCAATTACACCTCATTTCCTATCGTTATTCTCTTCCGTTTTGTGTCGCTTTAGGGATTGGGGTGATAACAACTTCTTCATTCGCTGCTGAAGAAGCTGAATTTGATCCTAGCTTTTTGCATTCAGTACAAGGAAAGAATGCGATTGATATACGTCGCTTTAATTATGGCAACCCTATTCCTGAGGGCAAGTATTACGCTGATATCTATCTCAATAATGAATGGAAAGGAAAAGCTAATGTACAGTATTTATATACTGACAATGCGAATACGTCGACGTTATGTCTAACGCCGGAATTACTTTCATTAATTGATGTCGTCAAAGGCACTGTTCCTGAAAACAGTTATAAAGCCACTTGTTATCCCGCCTCAGAAGGACTCCCCTCAGCAAAATTTCATTTTGATTTATCCACTTTAAAGCTGAATATAGAAATTCCTCAGGCACAAGTGAATACTCGACCTCGAGGATATATTGCCCCTGCACAGTGGCAAAGTGGAGTCCCTGCCGCATTTGTCAACTATGATGTTAACTATTATCAATACAATACTCCGGATATAAATAATGAGCAGACTTACCTTGGGTTAAAAGCGGGACTCAATTTATGGGGATGGGCTTTTCGTCACCGTGGTGGTGAAAGCTGGAATAATGGTCATTCTACCGGATATCAGAATATCGAAACAAATGTGACGCATGATATTGCTCGGTTACGGGCACAATTCACATTAGGTGATTTTTATACGAATGGCGAGTTAATGGATAGCCTTAGCTTACGGGGAATTCGATTAGCATCGGATGAACGAATGTTACCCAACTCTTTACGTGGCTACGCTCCGATCGTGCGAGGCATTGCTAATAGTAATGCTAAAGTTACGATTTATCAAAATGCTAACATCCTTTATGAAACAACTGTGCCTGCTGGCCCCTTTGTCATTAATGATTTGTATCCCAGTGGATATGCTGGCGACCTTCTTGTGCAAATAACCGAATCTAATGGACAAACAAGAACATTTACGGTTCCTTTTGCTTCTGTTGCCCAACTTATTCGTCCCGGATTTAGCCGTTGGCAAATGTCAGTGGGACGCTATCGTTATGCAAATGAGACATATCATGATTTAATTGCACAAGGCACATATCAATATGGTTTGACAAATGATATCACTTTAAATAGTGGACTGACCACAAGCTCAAAATATACCGCAGGATTGGCTGGTGTTGCTTTTAACACGCCGATTGGGGCAATTGCATCTGACATTACATTGTCCAGAACAACATTTAATCACTCTAACGTAACGCGCAAAGGCTACAGTTTACATACTAGCTATAGCGTCAATATTCCGACCACGAGTACAAATATCACGTTAGCAGCCTATCGTTATTCATCTAAAGATTTTTACCATTTGAAAGATGCGCTATTGGCTAATCACAGTGAATTTATTGATGATGTTTCCATAAAAAGTGCCGCATTTTATCGCCCTAAAAATCAATTCCAAGTTTCAATTAATCAAGAATTAGGTGAAAAATGGGGAAATATATTTTTAACTGGTACCACTTATAATTACTGGGAGCATAAAGGAAGTCGTAATGAGTATCAGATGGGATATAGCCATTTTTGGAAAAAACTTGGTTATCAGATTGGCTTTTCTCAATCACGAGATAATGAGCAACAACGCCGAGATGACAGATTTTATGTGAACTTTACGCTTCCTTTGGGAGAGCGTGTTCAAAGCCCCATTTTTTCTACTGTCTTAAATTATAATAAAGGCGAGAAAAACAGCATTCAAACATCCATCAGCGGTATCGCTGGGGAAGATAATCAATTCTCTTATGGTATTTCAGGTAATAGTCAGGAAAGTGGACCTTCCGGCTATGCGATGAATGGAGGCTATCGTTCACCTTATGTAAATGTAACCGCAACCGTCGGGCAAGATACTCAACATAATCGTCAAATGTCATTGGGGGCGTCGGGGGCGGTTGTTGCACACCCTTATGGAGTGACATTGAGTAATGATTTAAGTGATACTTTTACCATTATCCATGCAAAAGGAGCACAAGGTGCGGTTATTAATAATGCACCAGGTAGCCGATTAGATTTTTGGGGTAATGGTATTGTGCCTTATGTCACCCCCTATGAAAAAAATCAAATTAGTATCGACCCCGCTAATTTAGATTTAAATGTTGAATTATCAGCAACAGAACAAGAAATTATTCCTCGTGCTAATAGTGCCACGTTAGTGACATTTAATACTCAAACAGGGAGAAACCTGCTGTTTGATATTCGTATGCCAGATGGCAGTACTCCTCCAATGGCTTCCGAGGTTTTGGATGATCATGAACAGTTAGTCGGATATGTTGCTCAAGCTGGGCGCTTATTTACCCGAGGTCTTCCCAAACAAGGTCAACTTGATGTGATATGGGGACCAAATCATGACGATAAATGCTCATTTACATATCATGCGACACACAATGAAACTGACATGCGGCCTCAAATCATTCCTGTTCAGTGTATACCGCACTCTAATTAGGAACAAAACATGAAAAGAATATTTGTTATATTATTTCTTTTAAATCTATTCCCTAGTCTGGCTGTTGCTGGTGCAGATGACTACGTACCGTCTCCAATAACAATCAACACATCTACCCACCCTGTTGTTGTTATAGGCCCTGCCGATGCCCATACTTACCCTCGGGTGATAGGAGAACTCAGCGGAACAAGCAATCAATATATATTTAACGGTGGTAGTTTAATAGCGTTAATGCGTGGAAAATTTACTCCCACATTACCTAAAATAGGCAAGATTACATATAGCTTTCGCCAAGGGAAAAACACTCAATCTTCCGATTTCGATATATTTGATATTGGAGTCCCGGGGCTAGGTATTATTATTGGTATGGCAGGCTATTGGCCTGCAACGCCTTTGGTTCCCATAAACAGCTCAAGTATATATATTGATCCTGTTGCCGCCAATACAAATCCAAATGCTTATAATGGTGCAACTGGAAGTTTTGGTGCTCGTTTATATGTTGCTTTTGTCGCAACAGGACGATTACCTAATGGGTATGTAACGATACCAACCAAACAACTGGGCCATATTTTATTGGAATCTAATCGGGCAAGTTTGAATAATAAAAGATTAACAGCTCCTGTTATGTTAAATGGAGGGCGCATCCAAGTGCAAAGCCAAACATGCTCGATGAATCAAAAGAATTATGTTGTTCCATTAAATACTGTCTATCAATCCCAGTTCACGTCTTTGTATAAAGAAGTGCAAGGAGGGGAAGTTAATATACAACTTCAATGCCAAGACGGTATTGATGTTTATGCTACATTAAATGATGCGACCCAACATGGGAATCGTTCTGATATATTAACATTAGCAACGGATTCTACGGCAAAAGGCGTTGGGCTAAGATTATATAAAAATAATGAAGTAACTGCGATTAGTTATGGTTCAGACACTCCTAACAAAGGAAATCAAAATCAATGGCATTTTTCAAATTATAGAGGAGAGATAAATCCACGTATAAAATTAAAAGCTAATTATATAAAAACAGAAAATACTATTACGCCAGGAAGTGTAAAAGCAGTAGCAACGATTACTTTTTCATATCAATAAAAATTAATTGAGTTTTATAAGTAGAGTAAAATGCTTTTATAACAAATGCTTTTTACTCTGTTAAACTTAAAAATCTGTTTATTGTTGGAGAATGAAGTTCATGAGTACAATTAATTCCATTATTGCTTATAGAATAAAGCAAAAAAGAAAAGAATTAGGGATGACAGGGAGGGAAATAGCCCATTCATTGGAAATAAGTCAACAGCACTATTCACGTATAGAGAATGGACATACCAAAATAACAGTAGAACATTTATTCTCTATCGCGTTTATTTTAGGTGTCAAACCTAAAGAACTATTGCCTAATTATAAATTTTCAAATGAAAAAGAAATGATTAAAGCAAAACAATCATTATCAGCAGAAAGCATTATGCCAATAAAGAAAAGCGACATGTATCCCACATAAATATAGACAGGTATTCATTTTATTAAAAATAATGTGAACCATTAAGGACATAAAAGGGAATACGTTGCTCTACATGATGTTGCCGATGAGCATCACGTATTCGTTCGCTCACAAAAATCTGTTTTCCCCGAAAACGTATCCCCGTATTGCGCTTGGCCCAATCAATAGGGTCATCCTGATAAGACGCATTCACAAACTGACTTGTTGCACAGACTAAAGGCAAGCTATATGGAGTCTCTACACTCCCCTCCCGTAATAACAATTCCATTGATTTTCCTCGGGTAAAAGGCAAATAGTCCGTATTAAAGACCAGTGTTCCATCTTCACTGTACAGTGATAAACCCCAACGTCTCTTCGGGGTCAAAACCATTCCTGAAACGAAAACACACACATAAATGTCTGTTTGGGCTGAACTGTATAATTGCTTTTTATGCGCTAAATAGCTCACTTCCGCTTGAGGGTTGGTGGCATGATAAAACACAACACACTTATCTAAATGCGGTAATGTTGTTGGCAAAGACCAATAGCGCCCGCCTTCAAGGTGGATTTTTTGTCGAAACACACAATAAGTCATTTGTGTATTACGTGTAATCGCACTTCGAAATCCCTGAAAGGCGCCATACCACTCCACACCATACGTTGGTTTTGTACTATCCGGTAACGGGATACCATAAATATCGACCACCATATTGGCTCTTTTGGCCATCTGTGGGTCTTGAGCCTGAACATTGTCATAAACATACTCATAACGTAATACAGGCCCTTCCATTCGGATATGCGTTATTCCCTGAAAATACGCATAATCATTCACCGCCATATACACAGAAGCCACTCTCGGGATGGCGAACGCCTCATACTCCATGGCTTCATGAATGACTTTGCTCCGTGTTTTTTTCGGTTGTCGATAATGGGGCCAATCTTCTGGCCCTATCTGATAAGAGGTTAAATAACAGAGAATTTGCGTATCACGCGTTAAACGGTAAGGTTTACCGCCTTCAACAGGAAAAATTTCAAGACCATACATAAATCAATTCCCTAGGTAACCGATTTTCATCACAAGGCGTTTTTTCTCATCTTTGACGACCAATTGATTATTGGTGATATTTAATGCCCCATTACCACCCGTAAAGCGGAAAATATTGTTTTTTGCATCCAATAAAAAGCCATTCCCTTTATCAAATCCCGATGATTTAAAATAATTGAGTACCACTAGTTTCTGTATCCACGCTTTATCCATTAAGGCTTCATGAATAACCACCTGTCCATTCTTCACGACAAACGGTGTCACCACTTTGCCATTTAATGACGATATCACCGCAAAGTTTTGGGCATTAACCAGAAATTGGCTATTTCCTTGCGCATTAAATCCTAAGCCAATGCCGGTAATGACTTTATTCCCTTTGCTATCTTGTTGGACTTTCATTGTCCATGATGCTGAAATTTTGCCATTTATGTCTGTGACCACTTTCGAAGTTTGTTCGATTTTGGCTGAACTTGTACCCACTTGGCTTTCTAAACGAGTGACTTGCTGAGCGGTAGAGGTCACTTTACCTGAAACCTCGGTCACTTTGGTTTCAAGTTGGTTTACCGCATTCGCCGTTGCATTAGCTTTCTGTTCGCTCGATTTAGGCACATCATTCGCCACAAACCCTTTCGGTGCCACCGATTGCTTGTTGTTGGTGTAAGTGCTGGTGATGATTTGATGGTTAACACTTTTATGCTTAGTGAGTTGGTATTTAGCGCCTCCTCGCAAATAGATATATTCCACAGAACCATTTATTAATTGAGCTGGTCCCATCACAGGGGATTGATTTGTCCATCGCCAATCAAAATTATCAATGATGCGGTTTTCAGACTGTGTTCCCCATCCAGAACCACTGACTTGCCATTCCACAATCATGGCAAAGCCTTTGGTGCCATGTGTCGCATAGCTGGGTTTATTGTCTCTATATTGCCCTAAAGTTCTAAAAACCTTAAACGCGTAACGACGAGAGGTCACTAAAGGCAAAATAACCGGATAATAGGTGTTTTCATTGAGTTTAGATAAATCTAAATCCACCATCACAGATCCCGTTAAATCGGCTTTCACTTTATCTAATTTGCTGGATAACGTTTGTACCTGAGAGGTTGCGGATGTCACTTTGCCATCAATATTAGATACTCGCGTATTTAACGCATTTACCGCACTACTATCAGCTTTCCCTTTAAGAGTTGAATTGAGCGTTGAAATCTCTTGCGTTTGGGCTTGCTGTTTCGAGGTGAGGGTTTCTAGTGATTTATTAATCGCGGAAACATTCCCATTCATCCGTGTTTCCAATGATTGTCGGGCTTTCGCTTCTGCTTGGTCACCTGTAACTCGCGCTTGCTTCTCAGCGGAGATAAGTCCTGCGGTGACTTTCGATAAATCATTGCCTGTATAATCACCACGAAGTTGTGTAGCTAAGAATTGGCGTTGTTGAGCCTCCGCTTTATCAGCTTCAGCGCGAGCTTGTTGCTCTTGGTTAATTACTGCTCCTCGTGCAACTTGCTCCGCTAAAATCGCATCATGGTTCGCTTTCACTTGCGTATTTAACTCAACAACGGCTGATTGGTCAGCTTTGCTATTTATCTCACCCAATAAGTCTTGTGCGAGTTGGCCTCGGCTGATTTGCCCCGCTAATTCTTCAAGAATTAAATCGGTTTGAGCTGAGCAAACACCAGAAGCCTCCACAAACGGCGATTTGCCATAGCTGTTGATTGTTCGAACATAAAAATAATACGTATGTCCTGCTTTTAAATTCTCTTGCGTCCAGAAATTCCCTTGGCCAACTTTATTTGTTTTGGTGATCACTTCATTTTCAGAAAGATTAGCGAGTTTTTCCTCACTAAACCAAAACTCAAAGGTATAACCCAAGACAGCACTATCACCTTGTTTTGGCGAGACGGTGAGGCTGAACATTCCCGAAGTAACATCAACCTTAATGGGAGCAGGCGGTGCTTGGATGGCAAAATCACTGATAGCGGGTGCCGACATCGCACCAGCCATATTCGTCGCTCTAACTTCAACACGATAAGTCCCTCGTGCTAATCCGTTAATATCAACACGCTCGGCCGGCACCTGAATAGATTGAATAACGTTGCCTTCTTGAAGAATAGTGACGGTGTTATAACGCACATCAGAAGCGATATTCTGCCAAGAAAGTGTACCTTGCACGATGTCACTGACTGCAAGTGGAACAAAGGTAAGATTAATCGGTGAAGCAACACCGCCAGCGGGTAAACTCACAAACGGCGGACGCTCGAAAGGCTTGCCAATCACATCTTCATATAAATAGGCACCATCCTCTTCCAACGTTAAAGCCACACCGTCTAAAGCATGGAAAGACCATTCGGCAATACGAAATTCCAGCCCACTAATCCCCAAAGCCGGTAATTCTAAAAGCACAACTTCCCCGGGGCGATAAGCATAGCCGTCTAAGTTCATCGTGAGTTGAACCCGTCTTCCGGCTTTCTTTTTACGGAGATATTGGCGAGCTAATCGTTGGGCTTGATAAGGGCTGGTGACAAAACGATAGTCGATGTTCTCCCGAATTTCTAAGCCATCCTCTTTCACCCATTCATCCACAATCACAGGCGTGAAATCCGTTTTTGTGTATAACTGTTCGGCATCAATAAACGTGCCATACACCGCATTGGTCGCATCTTTTAACCCTGTTTCAGGGGTACATGTGACGGTGCCAATCAATTGTGATTCGGTGATAGTTTTTATTGCCGGCCCATAATAAGCACCAATTTGAATACCGTGTTTTCCTGCGGTGAATGTCGGTTCCGCGTTAATACATTTGTGCATCGCTTCCAAGACACTCGATGGACTCTCATTTAAGTCATAGGCACCATTAAGGGTATATCGCGACTCAAATCCGCCTTCTGGCAGACTCACTTTTTCATCACATAAATCGGCTGCTTGTTTAAAGCTGTCAAAATCAATATCCGTATCAGGCACTTTTAAATAATGGCGGTAATAATCCAAAATAACTAAAGCCCCATTATTACTCCACACAGTTTGCCCAGTGCGAGGATCAAACAGATGTTTTCCCCAAACTTCACATTTCACATTGGGTAATCCATAAGGGAATTTTTCCTGGTCAAACGTGAGTGTTACACGTAACCAAGCCATACCCCGCCCAATCATATCCTCCTTCCATGACGGGCAATTTTTTAGCATAAAGGGATCGACATCTTCTCGCCCATTATGTAGCTCGATTTCAACAAGTGGCGCCGTGATTTTAACGCTTCCATGAAAAAGTGGAATTTCAATAGCAGTGTATTCACCAAACGTCTCAATGAGATCGTCCCCTAACCAAATCTTCCCGATTTTCTCTATAGGGTGCCCTGCCAGCGCCAATGCCAGTGTGATTTTTTCATTTTCATCTTGTTCCCCCGCCTCTTCTTCGGCAAAGAAAAGCAAACCCGATATCACTGTTTTTCCGACGATCACGGTTTCAGGGGCAGACGATGAACGTAACATCTGTTTGCGTTCACCGGTATCTCGATAATTCATTGACGGAAGTTTTGGCTTAAAGATAAGCGAACCTGCGACTTGAACCGCGACGCCTGCTGCCATCAGCGCCATGCCTATCGCTGAGGTGACGCCTCCGGTAAATAGCCCCGCAATCATTAAGCCAGCACCCACGACTTTTGAAATTAATCCACCACTCCCACCCATTATTCCACTCTCCACGCTTTGATTGGGTTAATCTGCACTGGCTTCACGCCTTGTGGGGTTACCCCCCAATAATGCCCCGCCCAGGCCACGGCTAAACAGTCACCGTCCTCACCTTTAAACAGTACGAGGTCGCCACGCTGAACGCGCTCAATCTCAATGGATTTGAAATAGCGTGATACAGCTTTCTCTAAGGAGCCAAATTTGGATTTGATAAGATTGAAAGCTTCAGCTTTAGTTTTATAGTGATTGAGATAAGGCTTTATTGGCGAGAAACCACATTGTGCGTCAATACATTCCGAGGCAAAAATACAACAATCAAATTCACCCCATGAAAAAGGGCGATTCATGGCCGCCCTGATGGCTTCAGGTAATTTAAATGTCCAGTTGGGTTGTTTCATTATCAAAATGCCTAAAAACAAAAAAGCCGGCATAATGCCGACTTTTATATTCTCTGTTTATCTTTTAACTAAAAACGATAGCCAAGACCAAGCATCCATGTGCCCACTTTAAAAGCATCTAATTTAGTGTATTCGTAAGAAGCATCAATCGCGATATTGGGATATGGGTTAAATTGAAGACCCGCACCATAAGCGAATGCGGATTTACTTTGTTGATTTTCTTTCCCATTATAGGAAAAATTATTCAATGCCACTTCCATTTGTCCATGAGCTACCCCAACTAATCCATAAGCACTTATATAATCGTTAAAACGATAAACAGGTCCCGCAGCCAACGAGTAATAATCTAAATCAATACTCCCAATCTTTCGAGAGTTCCAGTGATAATCATACCCTTGATGCGTATAAACAAAGGAGCCAATCATTCCCCACTGATTATCGAATTCATAACGATACTTAACATTAAATCCTTTGGGTTTCTCTTTTAGTTTATCGCCATCCACTTTAGCATGACTTTGTGCATAACCTAATGAAAGCGTATTTTCACCTACGGCTTGTGCATTTGCTGCGCATAGCGATAGACTCGTCATAATAAGGGGAACTAAAAGTTTTCTACTCATTTTGTTTCTTCCAACAATTATTTATAAATAAATGAAGGTGCATCTTTCTTGCTGCCCCAATAAATCGCCCGTTCAGCCATTTGAGCAACATAGCGAAAGATACGATCACCTTGCCGTCGAGATGACCACGACTCATCGGTGAATCTATCGGGTAACCCAATTGACCATCGCTCGAATCGATTAGAAACATTAACACATACGGCATTTTCTTCGCCAGACACCACATTAATCGATGTGATTTGTCCGACAAATAAGATTTCAGCAAGAAGCGGTTTTCCCTCTTCACCGATGGCAACCATCATCAACCGCACTTCTCGCCCTCGACTTTGCTCATTCATCACCATCCCCACCAGCGATTTATCAAAACCCGCTAATTTAAGCTGTAATTGTGGGGGACTGGTTGTCTTATTTTCTTTTAGCTGACTGATTTCGCCTAAACTTCCTACACCTAAATAGGTTTCCCCCGCAATAATCAGTTGCCCAACACCGGTATGCGCACAGGTGACGCCTGATTTCAAATCGAGTCTGGCGGCTAAAACGATATAAGCCCCCTCATTAATCGCGTTGACCATGGCATCAGAAAATGGATGATATTGCATTAGTACAACACCTCCTCAAAAGATAACGTGATATGGGTATACCCCAAGCGACGATGCTGAAATTTACCCTGTTCATTATCAACAAGCCGAAAAATCCCAAAAGGACGCTCAACCTCAAGAATTTCATTAACAGTAGGTGACGTTCTTAACATCGGCGAAATAAGAATAATGGCACGGCCTTGATTATCACTGACCACATCCGCCACCACCATTTTGAGTTCATTGCCCACAGTTAAGCGATCCCCTTGCTGTAACACGCGCATATTGCGCTTCCAGTCCTTTGTTTCTAGCCGATGACCTAATTGGCTCGGTATTGCAATGCGAGGCGAACCATACCCATAACGCCCTTTTCTTATCCAACTGGCTATTTTGACTCGCCCCGACATCCCATCCAATGAAGCCACCAGCGCTTCTAACTGGCGCGATTTCTCTTCATTTAAATTATTGAATGTCAGCTCACAACGCCAACGACTTCCCGGAAAGCGTACCGTTTGACTACTTCCATTAAATGGTGAGGTAAAGGTTTTGCTGTTACTCAATAATTGCCAGTTTTCCTGCGTGGGGATCACCTCTTTTGGCCATTCAAGAATAGACATTTAAACTCCTAATGTTCTGCGTGCTGCACCATTACTTTGAAAGTCTTGTAACATCATCGCGTGAGCTTTCTGTGCGCCGGCTTCTGTCCCTTGTTGTGCGGCTTCCTTCATTGCCTGCGCAAGTACAGCGTCACCATTTCCTGTCACCGTAATATGATTGACGACCGTCATTTGTACACCACCCGCACGGGCTAACGTCGGTTGCGGTGTAACGGGTATTCGTCCTGCGACCGCCCCCACAAAGCCACCTGAAGCATAACCTTGCGCCGCATGCATTAAGCGATAGAGATTGCCGACACCCAATTTAGCCGTCGCTTCTTTGGTAAAAACAAACTCACCACCATGCACAATCCCTTTAGGCTCAAATTTCCCGCCATGCCCCGTATAACCGCCGTAAGCATGCCCTTTGCTCATCCATCCCATATCAAAGCCCATTGCCTGCCCGCCTGCTTCAATGGCTTTGAAAACCAACATTTTCATTACCATTCGAGTGATATCGGAAATCACCGCATTGGCAAAATCTTTAAAGCTTCCTTTGCCCGTTAAAGCAAAATCGGCTAATGCATCAGACATATTATTAAGGGCATTGGTGGTGACGTTTCTGACGTTCTCCATCACATTCATGGCCGACTCACTGAAATCCGATAAGCCTTGTTTTAATCCCGCCATCGGATCGCCTTTCATGGCCTCTCGCATCCTAAGCTCTGCCTCAATCTGCTGTTTAGTGAGTTCGACATTGCGTTGTAAGTTCGCCAGCTCTTTTTCGCCTAAATCCACACTGGCTTGCTGATACAGCACATCAATCTGACGAAGGGCATTGAGCTTTTCTTGCTCTGCGCGTGATTTTCCTATCAAGGTAGTTTCAAATTGCATCTGCTCAATTTCTTTACCGCGATCATAAGCAAATTGCGCAACCGAGTTTGCTCGCGCTAAATCATCAATGGCTTTCGCTTTTTCTTTTATCGTCTCAATCGCTTTGGGATCGATTTTTAAGATGGCATCAAACTTGTCTTTATTCTGTTTGATATCGGCTAAGGCGGATGTGTATTCATTAAAGGAAGAGGTCGTGCCATACCGCTGAATATTTTGCCCATCCGCAATCAGTGAGGCTTGTTTTTCCTCTAATTCTGTCAAGATTTTGGTGTATTGCTTGGCATAATCAATGGTGGATTTCTTTGGCTTATTTCTTTGAGCCAATAACGCATTTTGTGCTTTAATTTCTTCAGTCAAAGCGACTTCATAACCTTTTTCTTCAGGTTTAATTCCCCGTCTTTTCAGCACATCTTCCGCATTCAACTTAGCCAGCTCAGCAGGAGATGCCTTAGCTTTCATGATAGTACGCCGAGATTCAGCAATAGAATCCTCTATTTTTTTTGCGATGACCTCGCTCATATTGGCTTGACTATTTGCTGCTTCATCTGTCTTATTAATTAACGCATCGAAATCATAACCCAAGTTTTTTAATGTCACCCTAAATTGGTTAATGACACTCTCAGCCTCCTTTACTTTCGATGCATAACGCTGATATTCATCACTTTGCTTACCATGTTTTTCTTCAACCAATGCCAGCATTTGTCGCATACTGGCTCGCTGACGCTCTAATATCGTCAACTGTGAAGCCACCTCCCCCATCGCTGCATCAAGTCCGATTTTTGCTTCTCTTTGATTTTGCGCGATTATCTCTTTATAACCTTCATGGTCACCCGTAAAACTCAAGTAACTCGAGGCATTTAAGCTCCAACCGGACTTCGAGTCTGCTGCCAATTTTTTAGCTTTTTCTAACGATCCTTCAAATTTTTCAATCTGAGCATCAATACCTTCAGATAATTTGCCTATATTCGTCAGCAATACTTGATTATTCATTGCTTTTAAGGCTTCTGTTGATGTATCTAGAGCATTGGCAAATTCGATCGATTCTCTTTTAGCTTGTTTGATATGTTCGCTATATTCATAGACGCCCATTCCAACAGCCGTTATTGCCGTTAACGCCAGTCCAACAGGGCCACCAACTAATGCCAATGTCCCACTCAACGCTCTTCCTGCGACCGTGGCTTGACGGCGTGCCGTCGTTAATGCCCGCTGTGTCGCCGTTTCTGCTATCAGTGCTTGTTTGTATCTTAAAGAGGCTTCCGTCGCTAACGATTTTGTCGCAATCACTTTCTCTAAGGCATAACCTTCTGCCGCGGTTCCTTTCGCCACTTGATAACTCATTTTTGCAGAATTCAATGCCGATAATGCCGCCTCTTTATCCGCCCATGCCTTCCTCACGGCACTGGTTGCTGCCACACTGTTTGCCTCTGCACTCTGTAATGTGGCTTTGGCTTCATTCAATGTGGCTTGATTTTTTAAGTAAGTGGCTTTTGTCCATTGAGAAAGCTTGGCGACTAAAGCTGTAACTGCAAGTCCTTCTGCGATTTTAGCCACCGTCGATAAGTGATTAGAAAGTCCCTCTAAGCCCGACGTTAAAAGCTGAGTCGCACCTGTACCTTGATTGGCTTCACCAACAAACCTCGTCATTGCTGATTGTAAATTAGTAAAACCTTGACTAACGGTTGTCACACTGGAAGCAAACTTCTGATCAACAGAATTTTTGACTTTCTCCAATGCCTGAATGATTTTATCAATCGCCATTTCACCGTCTTGGGCTTTCTTTTTTAAATCCCCCATGGAGATCCCCATGCCTTCTGCGATGACCTGTGCTAAACCAGGGATTTGCTCGATAACAGAATTTAAATCTTGCCCACGTAACTGACCTGCTGCTAATGCTTGGCCAAACTGAGTTAACCCCATTGCAGCAGAGGCAGCACTGGCTCCTGAAAGAGAAACCGCTTTAGAGACGGTTTCCGTAAGTTCAGCGACTTTCTGCTGGCTTAATCCTAGACGATCGGCATTATCCGCAAAACGTTGATAAACCTGTGCTGTGGCATCCAATGATTGATAGGTTTTTTGGGCAATATCATAGACGGCTTGTGTGGCTTTATTTAACTCGATAGAACTTTCCGTCACCAGTTTTAAGCGGTTCTGTAATTCTGTCCAACCATCGGCATAATTAATCACTTGCCGTACAGATAATGCACTTGCTGCGACGCTCGCAAAACGGGTAAAGAGTGCCGAGGATTTTGCAGTTTGCGATACCATACGCTCTTGCTGTACGGTGATAGCTTGAAGACTGACGCGAATACTTTGCCCAAATTGTTCTGTTTGGCGCTGGCTACGGTTGATCGCATTTATGAAATTTGCCGTATTCAGCGTCAAATCGATATTTAGTCTCCCCAATGCGCCAGCCATAAAAACTCCTTAAAACAATAAAAAAGCCCCAAAAAAGGGCTATCGATTAGCTAATACACTCTCAGTGACATTATCCCACACCTCTTCTTCCGTGATTTTCTTCTTCCACATCGGCATAAAATCCATCAATTCAGGCGGAGACATTTTCGGATCACGATTTATCATCGCGAGAAGATGCGCCACTTGTGCCATCCGATAATCCTCTCGCCATAAACCAAAGGGTTGTTTGCGATAAAAGGCTTCATATTCACACAAGTGGCTTTCAGGCATTTGCTCTATTTCCGCGAGCGTTTTTCCCAGTGCCAGCGACAATATCAGTTGGAATTGTCGCCGTTCTCCAAGTTTTTTTCGCTATTCCCCGCTTCTGCTGTAAACACCGCATTAGAGAACCCTTGTCCTAAACGATTAAGACCTTTTAAGTCTTCTTCATTTTCAGCATCAAAAAGCAGTTCCCCTTTTTCATCACACAACTTAAAAGCCAACATTCTGGCGACATCATATTCATCGTAGACACGATTTATCGCCTCGTTAAATTGTTCGGGATCGTCTTCATCTAAATAAATGTCCTGCGCCTCGGCAAGCTTGATTTTAATTTGACGAAGTTTGCGCTGAATGTAATTCATGGTGCCAACATCCAGCTCTTTGACATAAAAGGTGTTGTCTAAATAAGTAAAAGGCGTCACTTTCAGTGCTTGGTTTAACACTAATTCACGCAATAACGCGTTAGACATAATTACTCCTAAGATTTTTTATCGAGAAGGGAGAAGAGAAATAATGAGGTGGATGAATTAAGGGTTATTTCTTCGCATTCAAATAATCACGGCCAGACAATTTAATCGAGATCCCTGAATCCATCATTTGCCCTACACTGCCATCAATGTTCATGCCCGTTTCGACGGAGCCGTAATAAAACATGGAGCCTTCATCTCGCGTTAAGACCATTTTCACCGCAAATTTTTCTTTGCTGTTTTCATATTTACGCAAGAGTCGTTGCACATCACTGGAGCTATACCGTAAGAAAAAGGTCAATTTAATTGAACCGTATTCCGTATCACCGGATTCATATTCCTTGCCATCACTGCAAATGGTGGTGACATCGATTTGTTCAGTTGTTGAGCCATCTTTACTGAAGCTTTTTACGGCACAAAAGTTATTAGACCACTGAATACGTTGTGCTTTGGCGTTTGCAAAATCCGTGGGTAACGTTTTATCACTCCAATCCACTTCGTCGCACAGGGTCACTTTGTTGCCATCAACCTGTGCAACAGGAAAACGTCCATCTAACTCCCCGAGTCCCGATAACATAATCATGTCATCGGCTTTCAGCTTATTATTGGCGATGGTAATAGTTGCCGGTGATAACGTCGCTTCCGTCACGGTCATCGCCTCTCCTAAGCCGGTTTGCACAAAGATCTTCGTGCCGAGGAAAGGCGTCGCTTTATGGTTTTTTGACTTTGCCATATCCATTCCTTATTTATCTGATGAAATCATTAATTCAAGAACAAGCCGATGCAATTTGACATCCGCTTCATACCCAAAGACCGCATTCACCCGTTGTGCAAATGGGATTGTCGCAACAATCTGAGCCTCAATTTTTTTACGCAAGACCATAAGGGGTTGTGGCTGCGGCGCATACACATCAAGTTGCACGCGATAGTTATCTAAATCCGCATCCTCCAGCGCACTGTTAGGTGTGATACTGGCAAATTGGATCACAATGGCGGGATAACGCCCTTTGCCTTCGGGTAATACCTGAAAAAAAACCCTTCCATCGACAAGCGGTGAAAGGGTCTCTTTTAATTGCTGTATCATGATCTCTACCTTGTTTTTTCAATATCCTCTTTGAGTGTTTGAACAATCACTTTAGCCGTCGCTTCCTTTTTCGCCTCAAAGCTGAGGCGCATAAACGGTTGTGCGGGCATCTTGGCGGTACCAAACTCGACAAACCACCAATAAAACGGATCATTTGGGTTCAATGCCGCACTTTTTCCCGTTGCCTGTTTAAAGGCAGACACTTTTTTACCCGATAATGATTTCACCCAAATACGCGTTTTGACTTGTCCATTGCGCTGCACTTTCGTTTTAGAACGAATATTGCGCTTGATGGTGCCTTTACGTCGATGCGGTACCGTTTCCTTAAGGATAGGCACTCGATGTTTGATTTCCTGCTTTAACGCCAAAGCCCCTGCATTCATTGCCTTACGCGCACTTTGATTTCTGGTTTTACGGGCAATGTCTTGCATTCGTTGAGCAAGTTCAGACAATCCACTGATTTTAATTTCACCCATCATTCACGCCCTCTTTGCACATCAATTGAAGCTCACGATGACGCTCATCAGGGTCAATAATCGAAATAATATTAAATATTCGCTTACCCCATACAATACGCATCGAAGTATCAATATCAGCGATATAGCGAATAAGAATTCGCGTTGTGGCCTCACTTTGTACTTGCTGGGCTTGAAAATATTCCCGTCCTTGATAAGGCATGATCGCTGCACGTACTTTTGTCGCATGATCCGTCCAAATCACATCACTGCCACTGATGGCATCGGGCGCTAATACTGATTTTTGAATATTAATGGTGTGGCGTAATCGTCCTGCACGCATAAAACCTCCTACAACCCATAAATCCGGTAAGGTTGAAGTAGTGCGGTGACCGCAAAAGGTTGTGTAGAAAAAGCTTGCCCCGAAATTACCCCCTCACGATTTTCATACCATTGCGCAATTAATAAGAGCATTGCCGCAATCACATCATCCGTTAAGAACAAGGCTTCAGGATCTTCTTGTGCTTTATCCATCTCCTGAGTTTTATGTAATGTTCGACGCGTGTAATTTTCAACATATTTCACAGCGGAACCGATATACAGCGTCAATAAATTATCGTCATCCGTAAAATCAGGATCGATATTGCAATGCTGTTTCACCAATTCGAGAGAAAGCATTATTTCTCCTTTTTCGCCTTAATATTTCTTTTCGGTTCAGGTTCGGGTTCAGTAACAAGATGTGTTTCTTCCTGTTCTTTGGCATAACCTTTTTGGATTAACTCCCGTCCATGTTGCTCTAAGGTATCAATCTGCTCGCCTTCAAGCACCACTCGTCCCTCAAAATAAATGGCTCGTAAGATGACTAATTTCATATCACCTCCAAAGAAAAAGCGGTCATAAAGACCGCCTTAGTTACATTAATCACTTGACGTTGCTACCGTAAAATCACCGTAAACAAAGGCTTCTGGACGTTTGATCGCCAAAGCAAGACGCTCTTCACAACGAATAGAGATCATGTTTTTCTCAAAATCATCGGCGTTTTCCGTTGAAATCACCACATTCGTTTCTTCGCGATCAAAGAGCTGTGCACCCGCATTAAATGCCCCTGTTAAGAATTTCCCTTTAAACGCGGGAGTTTCTGTTGCCACAACCGGTAATCCCCATAAAGTCGGCCCTGTTAATGCGGAAGGATTAGCCAAAATATAGCGCCCCAAAGCGTCTTTGGTTAGTTCAATTTTCGCCCAGTCAATAAAGTGTAAAACGTGACCAGAAGCAGGGAAACGCGCCAATTGAGCTTGAAGCATGGCAAGCCGTAAATCATCGATACCATTTTGTTTTTCAACCGTAAAGGAGGCTTTATATTGAGTGGCTTGTGGGATAATGCCGTGCAAATGAGCCCCAGATCCATCACCAAATAAAATTTCTTGCTCTTCAACAAACTTCAATCCATAACGCATTTCTGCATCAATCAACGACTGCAACTGAGAAAAATCATCTAAGATTTGTTTAGACGCTTTAAACATATGAGCAATCGTCGTCACTGGCGTGATTTTGGTCGCAAAGGCAATGTCGCTATACGGCTTAGTGGTATTTTCAGGCGCAACCGCCGCCTTGTTGGTAAACCCCGTTTGCTGAACCCAGAAAATGGCGGGAGATTGCGTTTTACCTGACGCAATTAAGTCACGAATAAAAAGTCGTTGTTTCGGTGCAACATCGATACCCGACAATCGTTGTGGTTCAACCACGCCTTCGGCAACGCCCGTAGATGTTAATGCTGCTTGAACAGGAATTGAAACACGTTTGCCCCCTTGAATGCTGGAATTGATCTCTTTTAATACTTCAGCCGAAATCACTTGTTGACCAACACTTTTTACAACCTGCACCGCATTATTGAGTGGCATTTGCGCAACATGTTGTTCTAAATCCCCTAATGCGGCTTTCAGTGTTTTTTCAGATTCGCGTAGCGCATTTAGCTCAGTTGCCATTTTGTCTACGGCATGTTTCGTTTCTTCATTTAATCCACCCACTTTCTGCGCTTCTTTTAACGCTTCTTCAGCTTTGGCATTAAAATGTTGATTGGCTTCTTCAATTTTTGCCGATAGGTTTTTTAATAATTCATTTGTCTCTGACATAGTCACTCCAATTACTTAACGCAGGCAAAGGCGGTCACCGCCTCCTCCAATTTTGACAGGATTTCAGGATTAATATCGCAGGTAGCGCTTGGCATACCATTAGATTGGGAAGTAGCGCTCGGCATACTTCGGGTTAATGCACTAATTAGTTTTCGTCGTTCAGCACGAGGTGTGTTGGTTTTGGCAAGTAGCGCATCCAGTTTTCGGATCGCGGCTTGGGGACTTTCATCACCTTCGTCAATCACATCGGCAGAAAGTAGGCTGTCCGCAAATCCCTTTTCTATCGCTTCACTCGCACTGATATATGTTTCGTTGTCCATCATCTGACTCACCACGTCACTCGATTGCCCACTGCGTGCAACATAGATATCGGTCATCGAGGCATCAAAAGGGGCGAGATCATGAGCAAGTTTTGCAAAGTCGTGACGATTTCCTACCCCCATTGCCCAACAGTTATGGATCATTAAAAAGGCACCGCGCCCCATTTTTATTTCATCCCCTGCCATCGCAATAATGGACGCAGCGGAAGCGGCAATGCCCAAAATATTGACCGTTACCTTGCCACTGTGAGCACGAAGCAAGTTATAAATGGCCAACCCTTCAAACATATCGCCCCCTGGACTATTGAGGTTAACGACAATATCTTGCTCACCAATGGCACGAAGCGCGGCGGAAATCCGTTTAGCGGTGACACCTTCACCCCAATAATCTTCTCCAACGACGTCCAATATCGAAATCGAGTTATCCGCACTGGATGCCCGAATACGGCTATTCCATTTATCCAGTGCTTTGGGTTTCAGCTCATAGCGAATCAATGCGCAGGGGCGATCCTCCAGCGCGACTGGCAACTGATTTTTTTTCATAACGATTACTCCTCGGGACGAGGTGGATTGGATTGAGATGGGGTTACAGGTTCACCTTCAGGAAATAACCAGTTAGTGATCTGCGCTTTGAGCTTTTCAGCTTCATTGTTCGTGATGTCTTTTCCGAGCTGATCCAGTGGCGTTAAATTAAGCTGAACCGTATAAATATCGCCCCCTTCAATAGGCGGTAAATTCTCTAACCGTCGAACATCATTTCGGCTCATCCAGCCATTTTGTAACGCTGTTGTGTAATAAGCTGAACGTCCTGCACTGTCTGCACGTAATAAGCCCTCAACAGAAAATTCCGCATAATAATCATCATCACTGTCGAGTAAACAACGATTAATTTCTTGCTCAATATTGACCAATAAGGGACGTAGTGTATTGGTCAAAAACTGCATATTCATCCCTTCCACACTGGATGCCCAACTACTTTGCTTATCGGCATGCCCCACCATAAAAGGTGGAACGCGAAACCAACGGCAAATTTCCTCAATGCTAAATCCGCGACTTTGTAATAATTGCGCCGTTTCAGGGTTCATGGTGACATTTTGATAAGACAAATCCGCTTCAAGGATCATCACCTTTCCGGCATTTTTTGAGCCGGTAAACGTCATTAAATGCTTTCTTAGGCGTTCTCGTTGATCGGCTTTCAAGGCATTCTTTGACGTTAATAATCCACTGGTTTGTAACCCATTTTCAAACACTTTTCCGGCCGCTTCATCCGTCGATAACGCGGTACCAATCACATCACGCCCAATCTGGATCGGTATCATTCCGCACACACCATCCATACCAAACCCTCGAATATGCATCATATTTTTAACGGGAATAACCCGTTTATTCGATTTAGGCATGGTATAGGTATATTCCAATTGCCCATTTTCCAATCGTTTCACCGTCATGTTTTGAGGTAATAACGGTTGAAGAGAAACCAACTTTTTCCCGATATAACATTTTTCAATAAACGCATTTCCTCTTAAACATAAGCTGGCAACAACCATCAACATAAAGCGAGAAGGCGTCATTTCTGCATTGGGTTTTCGGCATAATACGGTGTAAGCGGGATGATGTTTCGCCAGTTCGCGCGAGCCATCCGCCTTCGTTTGATAGATTTTCAATGGCAATGTCGAAATAGATTCACTGAGTAACCGAACGCAAGACCATACCGCAGACAGCTGTAATGCATTATCTGCGGTGACCACCTTGCCACTGCTACTCTTTCCAATCCATTCTTCCCAAAAGGCGCCATCAGTTAAACTAATGGGTATCCCCATCCAATTGAGGATCGCCGATTTTATTCGGCTCTTTTTTTTCACGTTACGCATTTAGATCCCCACAATAATTGGGTTATCAAAGAAACCATCAATATCCCCTTCATCCTCGAATTCCCCTTCAGAAGCCCCAATCGCCATTGCTGATGCCACCACACCATCAATTCGACCGGTGCTTTTTTTCTTAGCAAAGACGCGGTTATCTTTTTGGTCAGCCTCAAGCACAGCGGATGCAGCATTCCATCTCAAACAAGGATTGGCGTGGATCTCAATCTTCTTGTCATCAATGAGCTGTTCAAACAGTTCGATAGAGTGTGGCATCCATAGCCCTGAATCTTTGGCTTTGTAAAATCCTTGTCCATGTTGGATTAAGGGAACCGTCACCCCCACCTCATCCAGTTTGGGTACAAGGTATTTAATGCGATAAGGGTCAAAGGCAATGGCTCTCATGTTGACGTGCATCACCATCTCCGCAATGCGTTCTGCCACAAATTCATATCTCACCGCATTCCCTGGCGTGGTATGCATAAAACCTTGCCTTACCCATAAGTCGTAAGGCACTCGGTCGGTTTTCGCTCTATCCAATAAGGTGTCTTTGGGTGTCCAAAATTCGACATAAAGACGTTTAAGGCGAGGAAAATACAAGGCTAATGCGGTTAAATCTTTGGTTCCCGATAAGTCCAGTCCGCCATAACACTCTTCACCTTGAAGATCATCGAAGGTGAACGTATTTTCACACTGCATCCATGTTTCACTGTTAATCCACGGATTATCGGCATCCACCCACTGACAAAAATTGAGCCGACGCACAATGCTTTCTTTCGCGGGCATACCTCGAGCTTGTGTCACTTGCTCGCGTAAATAGCGATCAGAAAAGGTGTAGCCCAGTGACGGATTGGCTTTCCCCCAGCAAGACTCATCCTTAAAGGGATCATCACCTTCATCCAGTGAGCAAATATAGGAAAAAAAGCTGTCGTCTTCGATAGTGCCTTCGGCGACTTTTCGACCGTATTCATGGTAGTCATAACACACACTGGTTTTATCATGGCCACTGTTGGTGATCATAAATATCAAGGCTTGTCGCCGACCTTTTGTGCCCGCTCGCATCATCTCAACGGCAGTATTATTTTTGTGCTCATGAATTTCATCAATCAACGCACAATGGGGACGAGGCCCTGATTGCCCATCATCTGAGCTAATTGGGCGAAAGAATGAACTCGTTTTCAAATAAGCCAAGTTCCACTCTTTGCCTGTTCCGCCTGATTTGGTGATCCGCTGACTTAATGCGGGAGATTGATCAACCATCGCCACCGCATCACGAAACAAAATCATAGCTTGGTCTTTTTTCGTGGCCGCCGCATACACTTCGGCACGCGGTTCACTGTCGGCGACTAAACAATACAACCCAACGCCACCTGCCATCGGGGATTTTCCTGAACCTTTGCCTGATTCAACGTACACCATGCGAAATCGGCGTGTGCCGTCTGTCATTTTCCAGCCAAAAATGGAGCCAATCACAAAGCATTGCCAAGGCAATAAAATAAACGGTTTGCCTTCATGCTCCCCGCCATTGAGCTTTAAGACTTTCGCAAAAAAATCGATCACTCTTTTGACGGCTTCGACATCCCAGACTAATCCCCGTTGCTCGGCTTCGTTTAAATCTTTGAGATGACGCGCACAAGCATGACGAATATCAGGTCCCGCTAAAATTTTGCCTTGATGCACGTCTTGCGCGTATTGCGTTGCGGGATCAACCGAAATATTGGTTGAGCGGATCTTCCTCTTCTTCTCCACCATCCATCTTCACCTTCGAACGAGCGGCGGGGGTTAAACCAAACTCGACTAAATAACTTTTAAAAAGACCGTCTTTTTTGTCCAACATGGCAACCGCTGGATTCGCTTTAATTAAAAAATCCCCTAATTGCGTTTTTGTGGTGTATGTCTTACCTTCAATGGCAATGGTGTCTCGCAATTGAAGAATATCGGCGTAGATATCACACAGCCGTTCTAATGCCAGCGTGTCAGCCACGGTTAAAACGCCCATCCCATCGAGTATTAAGGTTAATTTTGCCCACGCCATTTTCCCCCAATCCGTTAAATGTTCGGGTGGGCTTGGAATTTCACGTTTGGGTTGGGGTTCTTTATCGTTGAGTTTTCGTTTTCCCGGATTACCGGTGACCACCTTCAAGTGGGTCGGTTTCGGGCGTCTTCCTGCCATCGGAACCTCCCAGAAAAAAACTTTTCATTTCGCGGTTGTGCACACAAATGAGGGCGCTAGGTAATCAGGGCGAAAGTGTTTGAACTTTTACCCCGCCCCCACCCGTTGTTATTTCAATTTAGAATTATTTCAAATGGATATCGGGTGCATTCATGATCATGTCATTAGTGCATGTCAGTGTGACTGAGATATCAACTTGTTTACATAATCCATCAGCGGGTGGAAGAACAACTAACTTTTGATTACTTAACAACTCACCATCAACACTTAATGCATGACCAACGAAGCGACCGCCACGAAATAGCTTGGATAACTTCACTTGTTTTTGATTACACATCGTTATTTATTCCAATGAGAGTTCGGATCGAGTGGAATGCCATCCGCATTACAGCCAATGACTTTGCCACTCTTTTCGATACGTTGTTTGGTTGAGTTATGATGCAGTTCGCATAAGCTTTGAAAGTTCTTTGTGTCCCAGAATAAGGCCTGAGCTTTTGCGATACGTTCTTTATCACCTGATTCAAGCGCTTCTTTAAGACGATGCGGAATAATGTGGTCAACTACTGTGGCAACAGTAATGCGTCCTTGCTCTTGGCACATGACGCAAAGTGGATATTCATTAAGAAATGCTAATCGTACCTTTGCCCAGCGACCACCATAGACATTGCGTTTTTTCATGTTTTGTTTCTGACAACATCAGCTTCTATTGATGATTGCTTATTGCAGGTAATAATTCCTTTGAATATAACGTCACTAGACGTACTAAAACCTAAAGAATTATCGCTACTAATAACATAATGTTCATAATCAGCCTTATCCGCCCATTGATTATGAGTGGTTGCTAGTGTGATGATAGTTTGATTTATTTTATGTATTTTTTTTAGCAATTTAGCTGGCTTATCAATACTATTTAAATCGATGATTTTTGTGTTTCTTGGATCTGTATAAGGAAATTGCCCTGAATGACAAATCGCTATGAATTCTTTATATAGGTTGCTTCTCTCTTCAATTAGCTGCGATATTTCTTTTTGCAAGTAAACACAATGACCTATTGCCTCATAATTAATCTGTTTGTTTGACATAATAAACTCCAATAAAAAAGCCATTAGGGCCTATTCATCGTTAGATATTAATTAAATCAATATCCTCAAT
This sequence comes from Proteus sp. G2673, assembly GCF_009915125.1. Classification (NCBI taxonomy): domain Bacteria; kingdom Pseudomonadati; phylum Pseudomonadota; class Gammaproteobacteria; order Enterobacterales; family Morganellaceae; genus Proteus; species Proteus sp. G2673. The sequence continues at coordinate 15,645 of NZ_JAABLT010000012.1, read as the reverse complement.
TTTAAGGAACGCTATTCAATACCAGGAATATAGATTTGAGCTTCTTTAAGAATTCGTTCCCTCGCTGTTAGTAGTAACTGCTTTCTACCACCAACTCCCCAGTTAGCCATCGTTCTTGCACAGTTACTTATATTTTTAGTTTCGGTATTAATGACATGATCTAGCTTGTTCAACTTAGACATGACATCTAATCCCTTCCTCGTAGCCTCTTTAAACGTGTTGTAGACAAGGATTTCAAATTCTGGCTTTAACCAAGCTGCATATCTAATAACGACTAACTCTAAAGCCCAAGTTCCCTGGTTGAGTCCACCTTTAATCACTTTAACCGATGCACTTTTTGTTGCATCGCTTAAAGCGTGAACAAATCGCCTTACTTGACGACTTTTCAAAAATGCACCAGGCCTTTGTGATTCCGTTGCTTTACCATCCGCAACAGCGGCCGCATGAAGATCATTTAAATTATATCTACCTTCACTATCAACACGGACAGACACACCATTAATACTTACTCTTGGATATTGCATAACGTATTACCTTCATTTGAAATGAACCCTCGTTCACATAGAAAATCAGCCCGTCGAAGCTCGCCAGCTATAACTGACTTTCTCGAAGGCTCATATCAAAGTGATTGGATTCGACGTTTTTGAATTGCTCTGTGAATGAGCGATGAAATGCGTATAAAAAAAGCCACCAGCGGTTAACTGATGGCTATCCATATACGTCACTAAATAAATGACGTTTGTAGAATTAAATATATTGATGTCTCTCCATCGTCACGCCCCTTCTTCTACCTACAGCTGACGTTGCTGATAATGACCGAAAAATAACAAAACGGTGGTATTCGTTGTTTTTGACTCTCACTATGCGCTCTCTATCGAGAAATAAAATAGGTCATGGCTAACATAGGAGACGGCGACAACGCGACGCTTTCTATTTCTATTGGCATTGAAATAAGAGTAGCGGTATGATTTATAGGTATTTATTTTTCGCTTAAATTTAGCCCCACGGTAAACTCAAACTCGCAGGGTTATTTTATTTGTATTCAATAGTTAATTAAAAAAACAATTGAAAGTATTCAATTCGCTTATTTGCTTAACAAAGCGATACTGAATTAATATCACTATATTCCTCTTGAGAAGTTCTTTATTTAATTTTGTCCATGCGTGATGCTGGAACTTATTTTTCATCTCTAATGTGAGAAGCCTCACACAAATAATAAATTTAACTCATATTTCTTCTTTATATAAAAATAAGTTGAATATTTTTACTAATATTAAAAGTTACTAAAGTAAAAATTTATTTACTCTTTTATTTTATCCCATTTTATTTTTATTAATAGTGATTAGTCTAATGGACAAAATTTACATTGCATCATCTAAAATTATTTCTGTTGCTTACGATTATCAAACTAAAATGCTAGAAATCGACTGTAAACATGGAGAACAATATCGATATAAGGAAGTACCATTCAGTATTTACCAAGGTTTAATGGCATCAAATTCTAAAGAAAAATTTTTTCATGCCATGATTGAACATAAATACTCTTATAATTAAATAACCTTATAGTTACCATTTAATATTATTATTCTTATTTTTATCACAAAAAATATCTTTTTTAAAAGAAAACAAAAACACAAATAAGAATCATTCCATCTGACTTATTAAAACTATTTAGCAAATTAATGTTAAGTATATTGTAACCACTTATTAAAATAATATTTTTGCCGCACTATAGGTATATTCACTTATAAGTGCTATCTTTATTAGGATTGATATTTTTTCGACAAATTTCAGTTTTGCCCTCGTACTCTACGTAGGGCTTTTTTTTAGTTCACACACTCCACTCTAATGTAATTCTGCAACCCTTTAATCATTTGCTCTGACTCTGCAATTCGTTCTCTGAGTAACCAATAATTTCGGAGAGCGGTGTCAGTAGGTCGGGCGGTGGTTGCATAAGCCAAGCTGGTGGAGGGAGTGGTTTTGACTTTGGGACACTCGGCTTTGATGTACACCCGCTCAGGATGACGCTCGCTAATATCACGCAAGCGACTAATTTCATTCTTGGCATTCGCTAACTCCTGCGTATATTGAATATCCAGTTGGTTTAACCGCATTATGCGTGCTTGATAATCAGTATTAATAGACTTCTGCTCTTCGAGAGCTACTGTCAGTTTTTTGTTGGTATCTGTCAGTGAATTAATCCTATTAGCTTGCCAATTAATCACCCAATAGCCCCCCACAATGATGCCTACCATCACAATGACAGCATAGAGTTTCCCATATTTCATGATTAATACCGATGATGTGAGAGTGCAATCTGACAGCGTTTTTCTAAACTCACTGGGTCTTTAGTACATGAGTTATCAATCAAGAGATAAATACCACCAGCGACTGTAATGAGTAATGCAAGGATAAAGCTGATAATGACGATTAAAGTTTTCCATGACATAGTGCTGACTCCGCTTCTCGTCGACTGACAAGCCCTCGCCAAACCTTTCCACCTGCATATACCCAACGTTTTATTTCTTCACAGGCACCCGCTCTATCACCGGCGTTTAGCTTCTTGAGTAATGTTGAGCGAGAAAATGCGGTAGCACCCACATTAAAAGCAAAGGAATATAAAGCGGCTTTGGTGTAGTCATCGAGTGGTACTTTGATTAATGCATCGACTTGCTGTTGTGTCTTAATAAAATCGTTTTGTAATAACGCATCACATTCTTGTTGTGTGTATCTCTTACCTTGAATAATGTCTTTGCCTGTATGCCCATAACAAACTGTTAGAACACCCGCCACATCACGATAAGGTTCATAACGCACACCTTCAAAATGGGCTATTACTACTAACGCGATTGCTGTGGCTCCCGCTGTTGTTAGCGCAGCTATTTTCTGTTTGAGAGACATTAAATATCCTTTGGCGCTTTCACCATTAATTCAGCAAGCCTTTTTAGGGTTTCAGTTGGGTTTTGTGGGTCAATATGTTGAACAAGCTCTTCAAATAATTGAGTGCGTTTTCGCTGTTCTCGACGAGTCATAAAATAAGTAGCTAAACCCAGAACCATGCTAAACGCCATCCCAATAACAAATCCCCATTCATATAATGAGAGGCTGGCAAAAAAGGCCGTTAGGCCTGCTGTTCCATAGGTTACATTGGTTAATTTTTCCATACGCATAGTCACCCCCAAAGGAGTGTCCGTTGATGATGAGTGTGAGAAAGTTAAAAGTGAAACGATAAAAATTAGGCGGGCATTGATACTTTAAGTGCCTTTAATAAACCTTCAGGCAACTGTTCTTCCAGTGACGCATTAGAAACAATCACAAGACCATACATAGATATCCATGTATTCGTTTGTTGTAAGTGTCCCTGAATAAATTGCTTCGCTTTCTCTAACAAATAAACACAACTCTCTTGTGTGTTTTTACGCCAATAGGATTCAATCGCCACCAGCAATGGAGCACCAGCATTACCAATTTTTTGCAAGCCGATTCGATATTGCTTTTTACCTGCGGGAGACGTTGTGCAAATTAATTGTGTCAGTTGTTGAGTTTCACCATCAGCCGTATGGATATTCGCCGTTAAAATGATAGAGGTGTTCTTTTCACTGTCTGTTTCTGAAGCATAGTGAAGACTAAACTGTAATTCGTTTATCTCTTTTGGCATGATGCGCACCTTTTATTGATATATGTCATATTTAGACAAGAAAAAAACCACTGTTGTGGATTCATATAATTGATATTTTAATGATAATAATTATCATTACAGCACATATCTGGTTTTCCCTGATATTGATACATTGTTTTATTGATAATTTATCTCGTTATTAACACTATTCCCGAGAGTTTATGCCGACATAACTCCTAGCGTGTCGGCTTTTTTTTATATAAAAAAACCCCGCCGAAGCGAGGTTTTATATATTCAACTATTTAATGCTTAACTCATTTGAGCTGTCATCACACTTTTGCAAAAGATACATTTTGCGCCATGTGGATTGTTCACTGTGACATCAAATTGTGATGTTCTATATTGTGAACCGCTACAACAAGGGCATTTAAAATAGAGGCGAATAGTAATAGCGCCTTTAGAGAGCCACCACGTTGCCTGCTGCTGGACCTTTCATACCATTTTCAATGGTAAATGAAACTTCTTGGCCTTCCATCAGAGATTTGAAGTCATCACTTTGGATTGCAGAGTAATGTACAAATACATCTTTACTTCCATCTTTAGGGGTGATGAAACCAAAACCTTTATCATCGTTAAACCATTTTACTGAACCAGTCATTGTATTAGACATAGAATTTCCTTTAATTTATTTAATTTGCCATAAGGCATATGAGGGTTTGTTTTTTATTTTTACTTATGGGAATTAATTAGAAGGAATTCGCAATGAAGTGGTATCGAGGATAACGCTAAACGGTGAACAACTTTAAACTGACTAACATAAATAGGCCTGTACTTCCAAACCAGTGATGTCATTAAGCCATAGATGAACTCAGATAGCAAACTTTATTTTATATATAAAAACCCCGCAAAAGCGGGTTTATAAGTTAGTTGACCTTGATGTCACTCTTATCACAATATCATCATTTTTACGATCGTAAAGCGCTTTATGTGACTTTTTCTATGTATCGATCCATTTCTAAGGAGACATCTAACATCATTAACATACCCTCTATTATCCCTTCTGCTTTTTGCAGTTTTTTTCCTATGTGAGTATCAGAACAATTGTGCTTGTTAGCCAGTTGCATAAATGTCATTCCGAATAAATAGTAATCGAGTAATAGGTCATGCATCCCACTATTCTTTTTATTTAATTGAGCCATGCAACTAGAAATAATTATTGCATCGTCTTCACAGCATTGAGGACGAGCTTTAACCTTGCTTGGTATTAATCCACTAAATCCCGCAGCAATCGAATACCATTGAACCGACTCAGTATTATCAGCCGCCCAAGCCCCCCATCGTTCTAATACCTGTTGAATATCACGCATTACGCCATTTCCTTATGTTGTCTTGAAAACACTAACTCTCTTACTTCACAGGCCTCTATTAACATGTCATTAAAATCGCCATTATCAGGCCATCTCACACTGACCGTTTCTACATCATTATTAGAAAGTAGGTTTTTATGTGCACATTCCATAGCGGCTGCATGCCCAGCAGCACTCCAATCCATATCTGTAAAGATAACAAGGTGAGTCACACCTTTCGGTGCTTTGAATTTTTTCATGAAGTTGGTATTGATAACCGACCAAGTATTGACACCATAGAGTTGCTTACAAGAAAGTGCCGTTTCGATACCTTCAGCAATGCCAAGTGTGTTATCAACAGGAAACATTCTTATCGCGACAGATTCTGCATACTCTAAATAATTATCTTCCTGCACAGCTGTCATTTTCTTCACAATATCAAGAGAGGCTTTTTTATCCCCTTGTAAATACGTTCTATGCAAGTAACAAAGTTGTCCTTTAGCATCAGTGGCTAATGACCAAATAGCTTGAAATTTGTCAGAACTATTACGAACAGGTTGATGATCACAATAACGAACGTTATCAAGTGGTAACTCAAAAACACCTCGATTATGTAAATACTGCATGGCGGGTGTATTTTTCAGTATTGATAATTTAGAATAACAGCCTGTAATGCGTTGGAATAAATTATTCTTATTTGTTTTACTTGGTAAAATAGCTTCTTTTTCTCGGTGATTACCAATCAAGACATCAATTTCATCTGCTAATGTTTTGAAGTCTTTGCCTTGTGTTCTTTCCAGTAATTGAAAGCCATTTCCCGAACCGCACGTGCAGATGTAAGTTCCTCGCCCGTCTTTATCATCAATACGAAATTTTCCTTTTTGCCCGCAAATAGGGCATTTCCCTTTAAAGTGCTTACGCCCCGTTATAGGAGGTAACCCATAATGTGCAAATATTTTTGCCCATTGCCCTTTTACGGCATCAATCGTATTCACAGTAAACCTCCTTGTTGTGGCTGGTGGCTAATTTGAGTACGTAAATTTTGAATATTGGCTTGTGCCTTCTTGCGAGATTTAGCAAAGGCAATTTGTTTGTACTTAATAAAGTTACTCACTTCGGGAGTGATTTCTTGTGGTGTGTTATGAAAGCCTCGTGGCCATACCCCAAATTTATCTTTAAAGGTATTAGCAACCCAACCATCACTTATCGGTTTACCCTGTGTCGCTCGTTGGTTCTGGTAGTATTTCAATTGAGACCACCAGCTTTGCTTATCTTCTCGGGTGTAAGTGCGCTCTTTTTTATTCAGTTTTTTGATGTTTCGGCTAGTATCAACATCGATATCTTCACCCACTAAAGGTTTAAACCCACATTTAGGGCAAACATAAACACCTGCAGGCTTCATGTAGTGGCAAGAAGAACATTCTTTCGGTTTCTTCTCTCGTTTTTCTTGCTCTCGGCTAGATGAAGATTCACTCATACCGTCATTTTTGGTGAGCAGTTCGTTATATTCAATGTCATCGGGATAACCTAAGCGGTGAACAGAACCAGAGTGATCGAAAATAAGGCAAGTCTCTTTTCCTGGTGCGGTACGTAATCCCCTTCCAATAGCCTGACACCAACGAATCTCTGATTTAGTTGGACGGGCGTAAATAATGCAACGGACATCACTATCAAAGCCGGCAATCAATGTTCCCACGCTCACAAGCACCTTGGTCGCGCCTTGCTCAAACCGATGAATAATGATCTGACGCTCATCATGTGGCGTATCTGCAGTGATCACCTCAGCATTCACACCTGCACGATTAAATTCGACGGTGACAAAATTGGCATGACTGACTGTGACGCAAAAGCAAATCGTAGGTAGGTTTCGACCATTCACCAACCAGTTATCAACAATATCCCCCACCAAATCAGCACCACTCATAATTTCAGCAATTTCAGCTTCTTTGTAATCACTGCCGAACTCTGCGTTGCTGGACGATTTTACTTTTGATAAGTCTGGTTTAGTTGGTGCATAGAACTCGTATGAGCTTAAATCACCACGCTTGATTAACTCTTTCATGGTGGTGGGCTTGATTAGTGTTTCGTAGTAATGACCAAGGAATGGCGCAAAAGGCGTACCGGACAAACCAATTACCTTGAATTCACTTTCACTGATCACTTCTAATATTTTCTTACGACGCAAATGCGCTTCATCGATTATGAGTAAATCAATGTTGTCTGGAAAATCTCTACGAATAATAGTATCTGCTGACGCTATCTGAATAAAACGGGTCGGATCGTAATTAGGATGATTACGCCATACATAGCTAATTTCTTCGGCTGGTAAGCCATACTCAATAAAACGACTGGCTGTTTGATCAATCAAAATTGTGTAAGGAACAAGAAACATCACTCTCATTCCACGCTGAACATGTCCATCAGTAATAAACGCAGCTAATGCCGTTTTTCCGCTTCCTGTTGGGCTATAAATCATGAATGTTCTATTTTGCTTCCATGCCTGACGTAACATCGTCAATCCGCGTTCCTGTGCAAAATTTGGTGTGATTGTTAACATCGGTTTCCTCATTTGATAATTAGCGCTGCCAAAGGAAGGGATTTATTTTTATTTCTTTGGACGTCTAAACGGCTATTGCTTTTTAACTCCTATAGAGATCTATATTTAAGATCTACTCACTCCCTTGGCTGTGCCTTCCCTAACACCCCTTTCAAAGATCACCCCCCTTTCCCCCCTAGAAAGTTTTCCCCTCTTCCCCAGAAAACAATCTAGACGGCTAAACGTCTTAACTTCCAATACCTCCTAAATTTAATTACTGCTAAATCGATAACGGCTTTGCTGTGTACCCTTGCATTGCCCTCTGATAACGCTTTATGAACTCTCTTAATCTGACGTTAGCTTCATGACGAGCTTTGTTGTCTTTACGGTAGGGAACTTGTTCTCGTTCCCATTCCGTTTGGTATACTTCTGAATATTTAACTAATGCCTTCTGCCTCACGCTTGGGCTTAACTTCGTAAGTTGTTCCTGAATCCACTTAGCATCATCAGGAAAGTAGTGATCAGGCATCGGCATATTGATTTGGTGCATGAGTTTCCCTTTCTGGTTTATTAGGAAAAACTTTAATTTCCTCGGCTCCCACCACTTCTCCATCAACATGAATAACAAAAATATTTCTTTTGTTTTTTAATGCTTTATTTATTGCACTTTGCTGAATACCAAATAAGTCAGCTACTTTTTTTTGCCCCAACTTTGAAACCAAAACCGATAATGGTATTTTTTCCATAAATGCTCCTCCTGAATTTATTATTACCGCTAATGATAATTAAATCAACACCGGAGGTGATTGTTTTTATCTCCGGAGGTGATATTATTAATTTATGAAAAAGAAACCTTTGACTGATGAACAAAAAGCAGACGCAATTCGCCTCAAATCCATATTTGAATCTAAGAAAAAAAACTTGGGATTATCACAAGAAGTTCTTGGGGAAATGTTGGGGATGGGGCAAAGCGCTGTTGCGCAAATATTGAATGGCGTTAATGCTATTAATCATGAGCATGTTGCAAAACTTGCAAAAATACTTGACGTTTCGGTAGAAGAAATAAGCCCATTTCTTGCAAAAGAAATTAGGGAGGTTTACCAACCTGTTTTATCTCACACAACACAAAGCTCTCAAAGTTTTCATCAATACCCATTGTTCACAAAAGTTCAGGCTGGTGCCTTCTCGACAGAATTTAATTCATACACAAAACAAGACGCAGTGTCGTGGATACCAACAGCCAAGAAAGCCAGCGAACGTTCTTTCTGGCTAGAGGTTGAAGGTCAATCAATGACCGCACCACCGGGAGGTAAGCCAAGTTTTCCAGAAGGAATGCTTATCTTGGTTGATCCTGAGGAAGAAGTAGAGTTCGGTGACTTCTGCGTTGCTCGTTTACTAAATGATGAGTTCACATTCAAACGACTGATTAGAGATGGTGGAGTTGAGTACCTAGAGCCATTAAACCCTCGTTTTGACCTGATCCCTATTAACGGGAACTGCACAATCATAGGTAAGGTAATCAAGTCACAATGGCCTGACGACACGTTTTAGGAGGAAATATGGCGTTTAACAATATTGAGATAGCAAATATTAGACGGTGTATGGAATTTTTCATGGAAAAACGCCGCCCAGCAGAGCACCTAAGGGATGAATTAGATTTACAGTATCGTATCGAGGACGACTCAGTAATTATCTTTGAAATTAGGCAACTAATATGGAGTGATGGCAGAGTAGAAGAACCTATAGCAAAAATCACACATAATAAATATTCGAATTCATGGTCTCTGCTTTGGATGGATAAAAATAGTAACTGGCACAACTGCGATGAAAAAATGTTAGGTAGTTTCTCTGACGCTATTAAGCTCGTCGAAGATGATGTACAAGGCTGCTTCTTTGGGTGACGACACGTTTTAGGGTGTGGTTGACAGAGCAACAGTAAAACTGAAATTTGGCTGACGCGATTTTAATAATTAATCATCAAATTAAACATGAGATGGCGATGAATAATGCTATAGCTATAAAATTCAATTACAACAAAGATAGAAAAGACCCTGAAGATATTCTCAATATTTTAACTGGTTACGTTAAGTTTTATAAAAGAATTGGATTGATATCATTATCATCAATTAACGAAAAAGATGATGCTGTTTTTGAGTTGGTTGGGCTACAAAATGGGTCGGCTATAGCATGGATTAAGTGCATAAAGGATAAGTGGGAAATCCTTATATTAAAATCAGCTACATCCTTAGCAGATAACATGCTTATAAAGTCTGAAGTTTCAACGAGAGATGATCTCGAGTCCTATTCTAATGTTATTTCTGAAACAATTATTAATAATTCAAATGAAAATATAAGAGTAGAACCATGTATAGATTTAGAGATGCTGGGTAAGACCTTATCTGATTATTCAGTTTTAAGCTCTCGCCTTCACGAAAATGAATCAGCTCTCATCGGAATGGGAGCCATGGGTGACACTGACTTTAGCGGTTTCAAAGAATTAAATAATAAATTTACTTTTAATGGAAATGTTGAAGATATTCTTTCCCATGCAATAAAACACCACAAAAGGGCATCTAAATTTCACGTAAATGTATTAGCCAACAAAGGGGATAACATATGGCGACTAGAAGAACTAGTAACTGAAAATGTATTTGCAGCAAAAGTTGCAAATAATGACTGGCTAGACAGTTATCAATCAGGGCTTATTTCTCCTATTGGCCCAAATGATTTGATGGAAGCGATTATCGAATATGATGAGATTATGCCGATAAAAGGAAAGAAAAAAGCGAAAAGTAAGTACAAAAATGCTAAAATAATAGAGGTTATTAATATCGAAAGAAATACAGGCACACAAGATGATCTCTTCCAAAAACGAGAATGAAGAAAAAAAATCGATGATGGCCGACATCTATGGAGAAGCTGTCTTCTTAATTATTCCTGTTATTGCACTAGTGATCATTACAGCTGTAAAAAACTCAATTTCAATTGAGGCGATTGTATCTTCTCTATTACTAACATCCGACTGGTCGATTATGTCATCGGTGATATTTGGACAATGTGCATACAAAGTGTCTAGAGTCGTAACCCTTCTAGGCTCAAAAACTGACGGGAGAAGGTATGCCTTCTATCTTGCTAGAAGGATATTTTTAATTACAATTTCCTTACTTGTTTATGCCTCTGTTACTTTTTCTCCTAACTTGTATCTTGGCGTGATTCAAGTAATCCTATTCTTTTTATCTATCTATTTTTTCTTTGTGGATAGCGCTGGAGCTTATATTTTACTTAATCGAAATAGTTTTAAATAACCCCAGCCCTCTCCGCGAGGGCTTTTTTGTGTCCTCTCCCCTCCAAAGAAGTGATCTTCATTCCAATCTGAGATTTATTTGAAAATAAATTCCTTTTAAATTCAATAAAATAACTTGCGGTAATGACAATTAATCACCCGCGGTGTTGACAACAAAATCACTAGCGGTGATACTTAATTGTAAATGATAACTGATAGAATTAATGAAGGATCATATATGACCAGTATATATTCTACCGCAATCCCTAATTTGCCGAAACCTGACATGCATACAGCCATAATGTTACCTATGTTCTTGTTTCGTTTCTGGACTAAAACTGAGCATCCAGAGAAAAAAGAAGTTATGGCCACCAGCGCTGAACAAGCTAAAGAGTTACTTGGTGGTAATGTAGTTTTCTCTGCACAATTTCCTTGCGAGGCTTAATTATGGCTCACGAACTCAATTTAGAAGCTGTTGCAAAAAAAAGCGACCAACTAAACGCCCTTTTATTCCAGCTCAACGCTGAGCGCATATCGGGTCAGCCTGAGATAGAAAGCTTAATTGGACTAGCTTACGAATTATCAGGTGATATTTCAGTCTGGTTAATTGAAGAAAATGCACAGAGAGATAATGATCATGGCAAAAGAAATAATTAATGTAGATAGCGGGAAAATGCTAGATACATTACATCGAGTAAAAGCATTCTTAATTTCAGCTCAGTTTCTTTCTCGTAATAGCGAAGAGCGAGCAATTCAACTTAGCTTATTATCTCAAGCAGAAGATGAAATCGATGAGGTTTTAAATGATGAATAACACTAAGTTAAAAGAATCCGCTTGTGATGAATTACTTTATGCAACTTCTATTTTAAATCTCATTATCAATGATAACGTAACACCTAGCGATAATATGTTTAATGCGATTGAATCAGCAGTAGCCAATATAGAAAGAGCTAAAGAAAGTGTATCGAATATTAATACTGATAAATCACCAAAGCCTATCGGTGAAATTAAAATCAGTGATAACGATACAATTGAAACGGCTGTCGGGTGCATTTTAAATACATTAGAAACTGCAATTAATTTAAAAGTCTCTGAAGAAAGCGGTCACATTAAAAATTACGATATTCAAATTACAAATTTAATCCAGTCAGCCAAATTAAATTTAGAAACTGTTTATGAAAAAGTAAGTTTCACGGAGGCTTAATGAATTTTGATGACTTAGTTACTCTTCCTGATTTAAGTAAATTAACAGAAGGTGAACTGGGTAACTTAAGAGGTAATTTAGATTTAGCTATCGATTCACTTGTTACAGGAATGAATATATTCGGTGAGTTTATGTTTTGGGCTGATGCTAATGAAAATTATCCCGATGGTAAAGATCATCTTGGGGATGTGGGATTATTTGTAAGTCAGCTATCGTCATTTATATCAATATTAAATGACAGACTTGGTGGAATTGAATACGAAATATCAAATCGAAAAATAAAAGGAACAAGAAAATGAGCAGACAACACGAAGCTATTGAGAAAGCAACTGATAATCAAATTACTATTGCCATGCGCCCTGTATATATTATTACAGGTGCTAATCGAGCTTACTTAAGTGAACGTTCAGCATTAAATAAGCTAGCAAACATTCTCACTGAGCGTGAATTTCACAAAAAAGGTATTGAAACTAACTACGAAGGTGAACAATGTGAACTTGAGAATGGCACAATCGCTTTCAAGCGTGGCGAACCTACCGAGCACTTTATGAAACACAAAGAAGCTAAATTATCAGAGCTTCATGAACGATTAAAGCAGGAGCGTAATATTGAACGCTTACAAAAAGAATATGCTAAAGCTGTAGAAAAATATGATGAGGCAGAAAAAGAAGCTGATAGATTATATTACGAATTAAATAATGCTTTAACCAATAAATAGAATATCTACGAAATAAAAATTAATTATAGCGTTCATGCTAGGGATTGCTGCGCTCTAAATCAGGAGTAAGCAACATGGATAAAGTTAATTTACTTGAAGTAAGAAGAAAGCGTTTTATCAACTCAGTGCTTATTTATATTAAACAAAATGGAAAGAAAGCTGAGTTTAAATCAAAGTTAAATAATAAAACTGTTATTACAGAAATTAGCTTTGAAAATTTAAATAATTTCTTCCGTGATGTCTATGAAGAAAAAGATTGCCGTCAACGTTGTAAGTGGAGTGATAAAGATATCTACAATACTTATGAATGGTTATATAACTTAAATGGCTCGATTTCTGATATGGGTAAATTCATGATTGATTATATTGTTGAGTATTTACCTCCTTACTTAAATGGAGAGGAATATAAATATCATGACGTATTCTGAATTCATGAAAAAAGGTAAGCAATTAGAGGGGAAAGGATTTTATAGACGCGCACTAGAGCAATATAACCAAGCTTTTATTATCGCAGATCCACCAGCCAAGGGTGCAATGAGTTATCAACAAAAAATAAGTAATCAATCATCTAAGCGTTGCTTAGATAAAGCCAAAATTAAAGTGACGGAAAGTTATTTATGAAACATGAAAATATGGCGGTAACTCAACTAATAGAAATTCTAAAAGAAAAAGTACCAGATTGTCCGACTTGGATGCTTGATGAATCTCGTATGAATTATGAAGCACTAACACATCAGGAACTAATGGAGTTCGCTGAATGCGCGGTTAAGCGCCAGCGTTATATTCAAGCCACAAAGTACCTTATTTACAGCAAGGATCGATTTGGCCTTGATCCCCACGGGAATTATCAGTTTTTTTATAAAAACTTTGGAGCCTACATGGATATTGAAGTGATTGAAACCTTACTAATTCATCAAATTGAGCGACCTTTATTAGAGGAAAATCCAGAGGAAAAATATATTGCCGTATGGCGTTTTTATACAAATAACGAAACTAGAGAAACTGAAACCGGTATTACATGGCTATTTGACTTCATAGATGACGTGTTTATTAAAGGCTTTCAATTTTTAAATACACCTTTATCAAATAACTCAGTTCACTAGGGAAAATATATGAATAACTTAATCACTATTAACAACACCCAAATGCCTGTTGCTGAATATAAAGGTCAGCGCATTGTTACTTTCTCAATGATTGACCTTGTACATGGTCGACCAGACGGTACGGCTCGCGCTGCTTTTAATCGCAATCGTGACCACTTTATTGAAGGTGTCGATTTCAATGAAGTAGGTTCGGACGTAATACGTACAGACCTACCTGAAGGGATATTTTCTAAATTTGCTCCTAGCGGCATCGTACTGTTTGAGTCTGGCTATCTCATGTTAACCAAACCATTCAATGATGATATTGCATGGCAAGTACAGCGCGAACTGGTTAATAGCTACTTTCGCCCACCGCAAACCGCTATTAGCGAATTAGAAATGATTGCCAGAATCGCCAGCCATAATGCCCAGCAACAACGTCAAATAAATCGTATTGATGAGAAAGTTGAACAGATGCATGAGACTGTCGAACAAATAAAACAAGGAACGATCCCTGTAGGTTGGATTGGTTACTCATTAGCGAAAACTAAATCGGGCATGACGATTGATAAATGCAAGACGCTTGCCAAGCAATACAGTGTCCGAAAAGACCAAATAACCGTTCTTACCCCAGAAGGCATGCCTAGGCCTATGGCTATCATTCATGAGGCTGACTTCATGGTAGCAATGAAACACATGATGGGCGAAGCAGAAAAACGCGGTACTCGTTGGTATCACCCGAAAATGGGACTATTTCAGGCAATTGGCTGGGAGGATAAATAATGATTATTCAAACGCATTTACTTCGTGCTGCTTTGGTTTGCGTGGCTAAACAAGATCCTCGTTACTATCTGCAAGGTGTTCATATTAGTAATAAATATCTTGAAGCAACTAATGGACATGTCGCTGTGCGTATGGAACATGGCATTAAGACACGCCGTGATGCAATACTTGAGTTCAGAGGCTCTATTCCTGCAAAAGCAAACACAACAGAAATTAAATTTACTGAAGAACCTTTTGCTATTCATCGCGACAAAAACGGTCATCGCGTGGGGTTCTCTGCACTTGTTTCACATAAAGGTGCGCGCTTCCCTAATTTAGATCTCGTCATCCCGACAGAATATGAACTTTGTTTACCTCATATGCAGGCTATTTACCTTACTTATCCTGAAAAGATGTTTAGTACTAGTCGCGGATGTCATCCTGTCTCATTTCATCCATCAGGAATGACCAAGCCTTGCCTATTAAAATTTAGTGACGTGATAAACGAAAAATACGGCAATCCGCAATTCGTTGTTATGCCATGCAGAGCTTGAGGTGAAAATGAAAATTGAATATATCTCCAGTGGAACGGGAAGCATGGCAAAGGTAGTTATTTTTTCCTTTATCACTGAACGAAGAAAACTAAATCGGTTAATTAATCGGGTATTACTTTTTACCCCCGTTCACGAGAACACTATCGGGTTCTTTTTTCGAGTCACCACTATTTATGGCAAACCGAATCACGTATTGCGAGCTTACAAAATTATTTGCAAGGAGGCAAAAAATGACAACTACAACTCGATACATTAAATGGAAAGAAATGATCCGGTTAACAGGAAAAAGCAAACCTACAATTTGGAGAATGTATGCAAAACGAAATGAGTTCCCCAAACCAGAAAGAACAAAAGGTGGTACGTTTTTAGGCTGGCCAGAACATGTCTATGAAGAGTGGGTTAGAAGTGAAAAACTGTAATGCTAACTTGACCCGTTACTTGACCCGCATCTCTTGCGGGTTTCTTTTTAAAATCTTATAAGCTATTGATTTGAAATGGTACGCCCTACAGGATTCGAACCTGTGACCTACGGCTTAGAAG
>NZ_JAABLT010000011.1:0-28225 GCF_009915125.1 Proteus sp. G2673 | reverse complement strand
CACATAACACGTATCTCTTAGGTAAGGAGGTGATCCAACCGCAGGTTCCCCTACGGTTACCTTGTTACGACTTCACCCCAGTCATGAATCACAAAGTGGTAAGCGCCCTCCCGAAGGTTAAGCTACCTACTTCTTTTGCAACCCACTCCCATGGTGTGACGGGCGGTGTGTACAAGGCCCGGGAACGTATTCACCGTAGCATTCTGATCTACGATTACTAGCGATTCCGACTTCATGGAGTCGAGTTGCAGACTCCAATCCGGACTACGACAGACTTTATGAGTTCCGCTTGCTCTCGCGAGGTCGCTTCTCTTTGTATCTGCCATTGTAGCACGTGTGTAGCCCTACTCGTAAGGGCCATGATGACTTGACGTCATCCCCACCTTCCTCCGGTTTATCACCGGCAGTCTCCTTTGAGTTCCCGCCATCACGCGCTGGCAACAAAGGATAAGGGTTGCGCTCGTTGCGGGACTTAACCCAACATTTCACAACACGAGCTGACGACAGCCATGCAGCACCTGTCTCAGCGTTCCCGAAGGCACTCCTCTATCTCTAAAGGATCCGCTGGATGTCAAGAGTAGGTAAGGTTCTTCGCGTTGCATCGAATTAAACCACATGCTCCACCGCTTGTGCGGGCCCCCGTCAATTCATTTGAGTTTTAACCTTGCGGCCGTACTCCCCAGGCGGTCGATTTAACGCGTTAGCTCCAGAAGCCACGGTTCAAGACCACAACCTCTAAATCGACATCGTTTACAGCGTGGACTACCAGGGTATCTAATCCTGTTTGCTCCCCACGCTTTCGCACCTGAGCGTCAGTCTTTGTCCAGGGGGCCGCCTTCGCCACCGGTATTCCTCCACATCTCTACGCATTTCACCGCTACACATGGAATTCTACCCCCCTCTACAAGACTCTAGCCAACCAGTTTCAGATGCAATTCCCAAGTTAAGCTCGGGGCTTTCACATCTGACTTAATTGACCGCCTGCGTGCGCTTTACGCCCAGTAATTCCGATTAACGCTTGCACCCTCCGTATTACCGCGGCTGCTGGCACGGAGTTAGCCGGTGCTTCTTCTGCGGGTAACGTCAATTGATAAAGGTATTAACTTTATCACCTTCCTCCCCGCTGAAAGTACTTTACAACCCTAAGGCCTTCTTCATACACGCGGCATGGCTGCATCAGGCTTGCGCCCATTGTGCAATATTCCCCACTGCTGCCTCCCGTAGGAGTCTGGGCCGTGTCTCAGTCCCAGTGTGGCTGATCATCCTCTCAGACCAGCTAGAGATCGTCGCCTAGGTGAGCCTTTACCTCACCTACTAGCTAATCCCATATGGGTTCATCCGATAGCGCAAGGTCCGAAGAGCCCCTGCTTTGGTCCGTAGACGTCATGCGGTATTAGCCACCGTTTCCAGTAGTTATCCCCCTCTATCGGGCAGATCCCCATACATTACTCACCCGTCCGCCGCTCGTCAGCAAGAAAGCAAGCTTTCTTCTGTTACCGCTCGACTTGCATGTGTTAGGCCTGCCGCCAGCGTTCAATCTGAGCCATGATCAAACTCTTCAATTAAAAGTGTTTGATGCTCAAAGAAATCGAAAACTTAGCTATTCATAAATGAATTTACTTTTGTTGTTCACTCTTCAAGACTTGATACATCTAATATTTTAGAAGATATCGTCTCTGCGAGTGCCCACACAGATTGTCTGATAATTTGTTAAAGAGCAGTGCAACATTCGCTGCCGTTTCCGGTCTTCTGCGTTGTTGCGAGGAGGCGTATATTACGCTATTCCCCTGAAGAGTCAAGAGTTTTTTCAAACTTTTTTCTTTTCTCTTCACTGTCCTGCGTGGCTTGTTGTTTGCTCATCGCCGGTCAGTGGATGCGCATTATAGGGAGATCTCGGATTAGCGCAAGTGTTTATTTCAATTTTTTTTCCGTTCGTTCTCTTTTTGAACTTTGCGTCTATTTTTGATACGGAAAAACTCTATTGCGGGTAAAAAATATACACTTTATATTGTTATTGTCTATTCGGTATATTCTATCAATCATACTTTATTGCTTTACTTTCTCTTTTATTATCTATTTTTATCGTCATTCATTATAAAAATCATGGCTCTCGCCAGCTCCCCCCATCCACTGCTATTCTTTTCTTATTATAAAGTGAAACTAAGTACGAGGTTAAATTATGGGAAAATCAACAATCAGAAATTACTTACACCTTTCGCCTTCTATTGATAAAGATGTTTTTATTGATGAAACCGCAACGGTCATTGGAGATGTGCGTATTAGTGAAGATGTCAGTATCTGGCCAATGGTTGTTATTCGTGGTGATGTGAATTACGTGAGTATTGGGAAAAGATCAAATATCCAGGATGGTTCGGTTCTTCATGTTACTCACATCTCACCTAATACTCCTGAAGGTTTTCCTCTTATTATTGGTGATAATGTTACTGTTGGGCACAAAGCAATGCTACACGGATGTACGATCGGAGATCGTGTATTAGTAGGAATGGGTTCTATTTTACTTGATGGTGCAATTATTGAAAACGATGTAATGATTGGTGCGGGTAGTTTAGTTCCTCCAGGAAAGCGACTTGAAAGCGGTTTTCTTTATTTAGGAAGTCCTGTGAAAAAAGTTCGCCCTCTTTCACCAGCAGAAATAGAGCACTTTGTCTATTCTGCTAATAATTATGTCGGATGGAAAAACAACTATTTAGCCAATCATCAATCTGCCATTGACAAAGAATAGATAGGATAGAGAGTTGATAACTCATACTCTGTTACCAACTCTTCAAATTCTTCTTCAATGTCCCAACGATTTTGTTTAAATAATAAAAGCCCCTCACCAACGCCAAAACGCTTAATAAGCTCTTGCTCTGTAATTTGACAATCAAAAAGCATTCCGTTGATCATTATAGGGAACAGAACACTCCTATTCTCAACTAGCCATATTTCACGATCTGGAAATTGAATAGATTGGTTCATTGATTCAATCGTTCTCTTAATACATTAAGGACAGGATTAATATCTGGTACAAGTTCATACCACAATTCAAATGCATAAGCTGCTTGTCCTACTAACATACCTAACCCATCTGATAAACGCGTACTTCCATGTTTTAATGCGTTATATAAAAATGAAGTCATTCCGGTTTGATAATAAAGGTCATAGCATGCTGTTTCAAAACCATAAACATCATTAGGAATAGGTGGTAAATCATTAGTCATACTAGATGCCGATGCATTTATAATTAAATCGTAATGTCTATCAGCAACCTCTTCAGCGGCGATTGCTCTGATCGTTCCAAATTGACTAAACTCTTTTACTAATTGCTCAGCTTTAGCAAATGTGCGATTGGTTAAAGTAATATCACAATCGTAATCAAGTAATGGAAGTAATATTCCTCTTGTTGCACCACCAGCGCCAATAACTAAGACTGATTTAACCTTATTAGGTACAATAAAATCAAGCCTTGCTAAATCTAGAATAAGTCCTTGCCCATCAGTATTATCACCAAGAAATGATCCATCTTCTAATTTAACAATAGAGTTAACTGCACCACATGCTTTTGCCCTATCAGTTAATTTATCCACAAAACGGAATGCATCTTCTTTAAAAGGAACGGTAACATTAGCACCTCGCCCTCCATTAGAAAAAAAATGCGAGGCGGTTTTATCAAATTCACCTAAAGGAACCAGTAGGCGTCCATAGCCATACTCTATTCCTGTTTGTTTTGAAAAAAATTGGTGAATGAAAGGAGACTGACTATGCTCGATAGGATTCCCCATCACTAAATATTTTTCCATCACAATCACCCTTGTCGGTACAATTCACCCGTTAATGCATCTCGGATTTCAGAAGGATTCTGTCTACCACCAACATTCCCTTCAACAATAGGAATTGTGTCCTCAAATTGTTCTCTTACTTCTTCAACTGTACGGCATGGTGGTAATCCACTTAAGTTAGCACTCGTTGAAACTAAAGGTTTTCCATAAGCCAAACATAGCTCTTTAACAACTGAGTGATCTGTTACTCTCACGGCTAAAGAATCAAATTTCCCAGTTAACCACTTTGGCGTCGTTGATTTAGCAGGAATAACCCATGTAACAGGCCCCGGCCAAGATGCAAACATTCGATCTCGTTGAGTTTGTGTTAATGCACTATCGTCAATATAAGGTTTCAGTTGCCCATAGTTATCAGCAATTAAAATTAGTCCTTTTTCAATTGAACGTTGCTTTAACATTAATAGTGCCATAACAGCCTGCTCGCTATCAGGATCACAACCTACCCCAAATACAGCTTCTGTTGGATATGCGATAACTTTATTATTTTTTAATGCTTCTATAATAGTATTACTTACAGGTGATGCTTCGTTATTCATGTTCTTCTCTTTTTGTTTTTTGTTGCTTTCCACATAATTTGCTGGCGCACACTAATCTTACTCCTTGAGAAGACCTTTTTTCCATCAATAATGGATAGTGGCAATGTTCGCATTCACCATTAATAGGTTTGTTATTTAATACAAATTGGCATTCTGGATATTGGTTACAAGCATAAAATGTCTTACCAAACCGAGATTTACGTTGTAATAGTTTTCCTTTTTCACATTGAGGACAAGGTATAACTGTTTCATCAGGTTTATCAATTTGTTCTATATGTTCACACTCAGGGTAATTGCTACAACCAATAAACATCCCAAATTTACCTTGACGTAAAACTAAATCAGCACCACAGCACTTACAAGGTTGACCTTCCAAAACTTTAATAATTTGCCCATCACCTTGTGGTTTCAATGTTTTAATATAGTGGCAATCAGGATAAGCAGAGCATCCTAAAAAAGGGCCATGTCCTCCATTTTTCATCACTAATGCGCTGCCACATTCAGGGCATTTTTCCTGTTCAGGTTGCTGTGTAAACGGCATATTCTTTGCCATTATTTTACCTCATTACACTTATTCCAATCGAGTATAACCACCAGCCACAATAGCGACTTTTTTAATAAGCTCAAGTTCTAATAAAAGAGGAGCTAATGCAGAAGTTGATAATCCACTAGCCTGAGCAATGATATCAATAGGTAGCGTTTTATTAAAATGAAGCAAAGGCAAGATCACATCCATCGCTTGTTGTTGTTCGGATGTAAATTGCTCTATTTTAGACTCTCGTTTTTTATTATTAATAAGCGTTGTATATTCTTCTGTTATTAGTTTTTGTCGATGTTCATTATCACAAGTAAGCCACTGCAAAGAGCTATTTAAATATTCTAGGATATCTTCTGGTGAAGATGCTAAATTTGCACCTTGCTTAATAAGCTGGTGATTACCTTCAAAATGAGCATCACCTAATAATCCAGGTAACACAAACAACTCTTTACCTTGTTGCAAAGCATAATTTGCTGTTATTAAAGAACCACTTTTAATTCCTGCTTCTACAATAAGCAGTGCAGTACTTAGGCCACTAATAATCCGATTACGTTGAGGAAAATAGCGTGCTAAAGGTGGTGTCATAGGTAAATGTTCAGAAATAATAAGGCCTGATTCTTTTATTTGTGTTGCAAGAGTACGATGGAATGACGGATAAATCTGTTCTAAACCGCTTCCTAGTACAGCAATAGTAATACCATTGCTTTTTAATGCGCTTCGATGCCCAATACCATCAATGCCTTGAGCTAACCCACTTGTAATTGTCAGTTCTTTCTTTACTAATTCCTGAGCAAAATAAGTTGCCCATTTGGAACCATATTGTGTAGCAACTCTACTTCCAATTAATGCAATTTGTGTGCTTTTTAAATGCTGCCGGTTTCCTGCAACAAAAAGCAAAAGTGGCGGTGATGAAATTTGCTTTAATAAAGATGGATAATCTGAATCTGTAATCGTTAATAATGATGATTCGTTTTTATCTAACCACTTTAATGTATCAGTGACAGCATTTGCAGAAAGTCTTAAGAATTGATGACTTTGCTGTTCTGAAAGACCACAACCTATTAATAATTTTTGATTTAACTGAGTCAAAGATTGTAGATATTTTGCAATTTGAATCGCTTTATTAACAGGTAGTCTTGAAACAGCATTAAGCCTGATCCATATTTCTCTAGCATCCATGCATTATCCTAATATTGTTTTTAACAAACAAGGTGAGTGTGGAACACACCAAATACTGTCAATCTAGACAATAAATGTCTAGAATAGACGTTAAATCCTATTCACATTTTAGAAACAGTCCGAATAAATTATGGCAGTGTTACACGTATTACATTATCCAGACGAGCGCCTTCGCACGATTGCAAAACCAGTCGAAAAAGTTGATGCCGAAATTCAAAAAATTGTCGATGATATGTTTGAAACAATGTATTTGGAAGAAGGTATCGGTTTAGCCGCGACACAGGTGAATATTCACCAGCGCATTATCGTCATTGATGTCTCTGAAACAAGAGATGAAAGACTGGTATTAATAAACCCAGAACTTCTTGATGCCAACGGTGATACAGGCATAGAAGAAGGCTGTTTATCTATCCCAGAACAGCGTGCTTTTATTCCTCGTGCAGAACATGTAAAAGTAAGGGCCCTTGATTACAACGGTCAGCCTTTTGAGTTAGAAGCTGATGATTTATTAGCTATCTGTATTCAACATGAAATGGATCATTTAGTTGGTAAGCTATTTGTAGATTATTTATCTCCATTAAAACGCCAACGCATCCGTCAAAAAGTTGAAAAACTCGATAAGCTAGATAAAAAAAGAGCTAAAGCAGGACAGTAACAGTTAATTTGAAACAGGAAGGAAACGTGTCTGATTCATTACGTATTATTTTTGCGGGAACACCCGATTTTGCGGCTCGACATTTAGCTGCATTATTATCAACCCAACATCGTGTGGTGGGAATATTAACACCTCCAGATAAACCCGCAGGAAGAGGTAAGAAACTGACTATTAGCCCTGTCAAAGAACTGGCATTAGCTCATGATATTCCTGTTTATCAACCAACCTCTTTAAAACCAGAAGAGAACCATGAATGGATAGTGGCACAACAAGCAGACATTATGATTGTTGTCGCTTATGGCATGATTTTACCTAAAGCCGTTCTTGAAATACCGCGTTTAGGCTGCCTTAATGTGCATGGTTCTCTCCTTCCTAGATGGCGTGGCGCTGCACCAATTCAACGCTCTTTGTGGGCCGGAGATAAAGAAACGGGCGTTACCATTATGCAAATGGATATTGGTTTAGATACAGGTGATATGCTGTATAAAGCGTCCTGCCCAATTACGAATGAAGATACCAGCGCATCCCTGTATGAAAAGCTTGCAGAACTTGGTCCCAAAGCTCTAACAACTACTTTAGATCTCATTACCTCGGGTAAAGTAAAAGCTGAAAAACAAGACGATAATTTAGCGAATTACGCACAAAAATTATCTAAAGAAGAAGCAAAAATTGATTGGGCATTATCAGCAGAACAGATTGAACGTTGCATAAGAGCATTCAATCCATGGCCAATGAGCTTTTTCATGTTAGACGGGCAACCTGTAAAAGTATGGAAAGCACAAGCTATTGCAGATAATACCAATCGACTTGCAGGAACCTTATTAAAAGCAGATAAAACGGGTATTTATATTGCGACAGGTAATGGCATTCTAAATATCACTGAGTTGCAACCATCAGGTAAGAGACCTATGGCTTCTGCTGATTTCTTAAACTCCAAGAGAGATTGGTTCACTCCTGGAAAAGTCATTCAATAATAATTCTAAGCCCTGATATCTAATATTATTATCAGGGTTTTCCTTTTTTCACGCCAATGTAATGCATCTCTGGCGCTAATTATTAAACGTCAACTCATCATGAAAACGTCATACAACTTACGTAGCATTGCAGCTAAAGCAATTAACCAAGTATTAGATCAAGGGTTATCTCTAAGTACTGTCATACCAGAACTTCAGAAAAATATTTCAGACAAAGATAAAGCCTTGTTGCAAGAAATCTGCTTTGGCGTATTACGTACATTGCCACAATTAGAATGGATTATTCAGCAACTCATGGATAAGCCATTAAAAGGTAAACAACGTATTTTACACTACCTTATTATGGTTGGTTTATATCAGCTTCTTTATACACGCATTCCTGCTCACGCAGCTTTAGCTGAGACAGTAAATGGTGCTGTTGCACTAAAAAAACCACAGTTAAAAGGATTGATTAACGGTGTGTTACGTCAGTTTCAACGCCAACAGGATATCCTTAATGAACGTTTTCAAAATAGCGAAAATCGTTTTCTTCATCCATCATGGCTACTTGCTCGCATCAAAAAGGCTTATCCTGAACAATGGATGAATATTATTGAAGGCAATAACCAAAAACCACCAATGTGGTTACGTGTAAATCAGCGTCATCACTCTCGAGAAGACTATTTAACATTACTTGAAAATGAAGAAATTCCCGCTATTGCTGATAACAGCCACCCTTTCGCGATCCGTTTAGAAAATCCATGCAACGTGAGCCTGCTTCCTGGATTTGCTGATGGTTGGGTAACAGTGCAAGATCGTTCAGCTCAACGTTGTGCTGAATTATTAGCACCAGAAAATAAAGAGCAGATCCTTGATTTATGTGCAGCGCCAGGTGGTAAAACAACACATATTCTAGAGATAGCTCCTCAAGCTCAAGTACTCGCTATTGACATAGATGAACAACGTTTAAAACGAGTAAAAGAAAACCTTACCCGTTTAAAACTTAATGCAGTCGTCAAAAGTGGTGATGGTCGTTATCCTGAAAAATGGTGTGCCGGCATGCAGTTTGACCGCATTTTACTCGATGCACCATGCTCAGCAACAGGTGTTATCCGTCGTCACCCTGACATAAAATGGCTTCGTCGTAATGACGATATTGAGCAATTAGCTCAAATTCAAAAAGAGATCCTTCACGCTATTTGGCCATACCTAAAATCGGGTGGCACGTTGGTGTATGCAACCTGCTCTATTTTACCAGAAGAAAATAAACAACAAATTGAAGCATTTTTAGCATCAACGAAAGATGCACAATGTGATTATCAGCACCAATGCTTACCAGAAGAAGAAGGTGGCGATGGTTTCTTTTATGCATTGATCAAGAAAATATGATCTTGTGATAAAAGATGATATCAGTTCTAAAAAACGCTACTATTTCAACGCAAGATCATCAAGATCTTGCGTTTCTTTTCTATTTGTTAATCGAATACTTTGAGAAATTACGATGAAAATTATTATCTTAGGCGCTGGTCAAGTAGGTGGTACTCTCGCTGAAAATCTTGTCGGGGAGAATAATGATATTACTGTCGTTGACACTAATGCAGATCGCTTACGCCAACTTCAAGATAAATTCGATTTACGAGTAGTCAATGGACATGGATCTCACCCAAGGGTCTTAAGAGAAGCAGGTGCTGAAGATGCAGATATGCTGGTTGCCGTCACCAACTCTGACGAAACCAATATGATAGCGTGCCAAGTTGCTTACACTCTGTTTAATACACCCAATAAAGTTGCTCGAATACGTGCCTCTGAATTTGTTCGTGAAGCAGACAAACTCTTTCTCCCAGAAGCTATTCCCATTGATTATTTAATCTCACCAGAGCATTTGGTTATTGATTATATTTATAAATTAATCCAATACCCTGGTGCCTTACAAGTTGTTAATTTTGCCGATGGCCAAGTCAGTATTGTTGCGGTAAAAGCGTATTATGGTGGTTCTCTCGTTGGGAATGCGTTATCAACATTGCGTGATCATATGCCACATATTGATACACGCGTTGCAGCGATTTTTCGTCAAGATAGACCTATCCGACCTCAAGGCTCCACAATTATTGAAGCTGGAGATGAAGTTTTCTTTGTTGTCGCATCTCAGCATATTCGCGCAGTAATGAGCGAATTACAACGATTAGAAAAACCTTATAAACGCATCATGATTGTTGGTGGTGGTAATGTCGGTGCTGGTTTAGCTGCGAGATTAGAAAAAGATTATAGCGTCAAGCTTATTGAACATAATCAGCAACGTGCAACAGAACTGGCTGAGCTACTCCATGACACCATCGTTTTTTATGGTGATGCATCAGATCAAGAACTTCTTGCTGAAGAACATATAGAACAAATCGATGTCTTTATCGCACTGACTAATGATGATGAGGCCAATATTATGTCAGCGATGTTAGCCAAAAGAATGGGCGCAAAAAAGGCGATGGTACTTATTCAACGTAGTGCTTATGTTGATTTAGTCCAAGGAGGGGTTATTGATATTGCAATATCACCACAACAAGCAACTATTTCTGCACTTTTAGGCCATGTACGTAAAGCAGATATCGTTAGTGTTTCATCATTACGACGAGGTGTTGCAGAAGCAATCGAAGCTGTGGCACATGGTGATGAAAATACATCGAAAGTTGTTGGTCGCCGTATACAAGATATAAAGCTACCACCTGGAACCATCATTGGTGCAATTGTCAGAGAGCAAGATGTTATTATTGCGAACGCAAGTCACTCTATAGAACAAGGGGATCATGTAATTATGTTTATTACTGATAAAAAATATGTCCCTGAAGTTGAAAAACTTTTCCAACCTAGCCCATTTTTCTTATAAAACCACGTAGAAATAAGAATAGTAGTAATTGTTGCTTGTAATGATCTACTATTATCATATTAGATACTATATTTTTACATAATAAATCTATGCATAGATAAATAAGGGGTGGTTATGTCTTTTTTCAAAGAGTTTCGTGAATTTGCAATGAAAGGCAACGTTGTTGACATGGCAGTCGGTGTCATCATTGGTGCAGCCTTCGGTAAGATTGTTTCATCATTAGTTGCTGATATTATTATGCCACCTCTAGGTTTATTAATCGGTGGTATCGATTTCAAACAGTTTAGCCTTATTTTAAGAGAGGCTAATGGGGATGTACCAGCGGTTGTACTTAATTATGGTATGTTCATTCAAACTGTATTTGACTTTGCTATTATTGCATTTGCAATTTTCTGTGCAATCAAATTAATTAACAAAACACGTCGTCAAGCAGAAGAGGCACCTAAAGCACCACCGGCTCCTTCCGCAGAAGAAACGTTATTAACAGAAATTCGTGATTTATTAAAAAATCAGCAAAAATAAAAACTAAAAGGCCAGTGATAACAATTGAAAAAATCTTTTGTTATCACTGGCCTCCCAGTTCCCTTTCTTAGCATGTTTTGCTTTTCTCATATAACTTCCTTTTCCTTTCTTATTCTTTTCCACACGTTGTCTAAATAGTGGATCATGAACAAGTGCCGCTAAAGCATTATCTTTAATAACACCTTTCTGGTGCTGATATTTGCTAGACATAAAAACCTCTTAAATTATTAAAGAACATAAAACGTAACACGGTATAAATACTATTGCTTTGTAGCTCCAGATTCAAGTATTTCAAGAATAGAACAATAAGTACTTTCATGAGCACTACCACAACAGGCATTACTCAACATCTTCAATGAATCTCGCATTCTTTCCATTTCTTTCAAGCGAATTTCCACTTCAGCAAGTCTTGCATCAACAATTTGCTTTGACTCAACACAAGTGTGATGAGCAGGATCAACCCGAATAGAGAGTAGCTCTGTAATCGCGTCTAATGTAAAGCCTAACTCTTTTGCATAACGAATAAAACGTAAACGTTGGAGATCTTGCTCTGTATATAGACGATAACCGCCTTCTGTTCGTCTGTCATGATCCATCAATCCTTGTTTTTCATAAAAACGGATTGTATCTGTTGTCACATTCGCTAATTTTGCAACTTGTCCAATACGATACATGGATCATTCCCTCACTTTAAATGATGAATAAGCATAGCAAATAATCAAAAGAATAGAATTGAAATATAGTGCGAAGCTTATCTTATCAAAATAGCAGCATGCTGAAATCACAAAAAATAAATATAATGCAACACAAAAATAAATAAAAAAGTAAGGAATAACAAATAGAAAGGTTAGAGTATGAGTTGATAAGTTATTTTTACAAAAAATAATTTAGTAATTATCATTTTCAATAAACGTAAAAAAACCGGATTAAAAATCCGGTTTTTTTATTCGCTTCACTAAATAATAATTAAATTATTCAGCTGCTGCTTCTGTTTCAGAATCAGCACGGTCAACAAGCTCAATGTAAGCCATTGGAGCATTGTCACCAGCACGGAAGCCACACTTCAGAATACGAGTGTAACCACCTGCACGGCTCGCAAAACGCGGACCTAATACTGTAAACAGTTTTGCCACGACTTCGTTATCACGAGTACGGGCGAATGCCAGACGACGATTAGCTACGCTGTCGGTCTTGGCAAGAGTAATCAGCGGCTCAACGACGCGACGCAGTTCTTTCGCTTTAGGCAAAGTTGTCTTGATGATCTCATGACGAACTAAAGAACCTGCCATGTTACGAAACATAGCCTGACGATGGCTGCTGTTGCGGTTCAATTGACGACCACTCTTACGATGGCGCATGACCTTATCCTTCTCAGTAAAACCTTAACCTGTGATCTTATTCATCAGCGATACTTGCAGGTGGCCAATTCTCAAGGCGCATGCCAAGAGATAAACCACGCGACGCCAGTACGTCTTTAATCTCAGTAAGAGATTTCTTACCAAGGTTAGGCGTCTTAAGTAATTCAACTTCAGTACGCTGTACCAGATCACCGATGTAGTGGATTGCTTCTGCCTTCAGACAGTTAGCAGAGCGGACAGTCAATTCAAGATCGTCTACTGGGCGCAGTAAGATAGGATCGAATTCTGGCTTCTCTTCTTTAACTTCTGGCTGACGAACATCACGTAAGTCAACAAAAGCTTCAAGCTGTTCAGCCAGGATAGTCGCTGCACGGCGAATCGATTCTTCTGGATCGATAGTACCGTTAGTTTCCATCTCGATTACCAGCTTATCCAAGTCGGTACGCTGTTCAACACGAGCTGCTTCCACATTATAAGCAATACGCTCAACTGGGCTATAGCACGCGTCTACTAAAAGGCGACCGATAGGGCGCTCATCTTCTTCCGAATGAATTCGGGCAGAAGCCGGCACATAACCACGACCACGCTGAACTTTGATACGCATGTTAATAGATGCGTTTTCGTCTGTAAGGTGGCAGATAACGTGCTGCGGCTTGACGATTTCGACATCACCGTCATGGATGATATCGGCTGCAATAACAGGGCCAATGCCAGATTTGCTCAAAGTAAGAATAACTTCATCTTTACCATGAACTTTTACCGCCAACCCCTTAAGGTTGAGCAGTATTTCTAGGATATCTTCCTGAACACCTTCTTTGGTGCTGTACTCATGCAGTACACCATCAATCTCAACCTCTGTTACCGCACAACCCGGCATAGACGAAAGCAGAATACGGCGCAGTGCGTTACCAAGAGTATGGCCGAAGCCTCGCTCTAATGGCTCAAGGGTCACCTTGGCGTGCGTCGAACTGACTTGCTCGATATCAACCAGGCGCGGTTTTAGAAACTCTGTCACAGAACCCTGCATTGTGTCCTCTCTTTGGTGCTAAGCCTTACTTGGAGTAAAGCTCGACGATCAGGTGCTCGTTAATGTCAGCAGACAAGTCAGTACGTTCAGGAATACGCTTGAACACACCTTCCATCTTAGCAGCATCAACTTCCAGCCATGTTGGCTTTTCACGCTGTTCAGCCAGCTCTAAAGCAGCCTTAATACGAGACTGTTTTTTCGATTTTTCACGAACGCTGACTACGTCATTCGGGGAAACCTGATAAGAAGCAATGTTAACCACGCGACCATTTACCATGATTGCTTTATGGCTAACCATCTGACGTGCTTCTGCGCGAGTTGCGCCAAAGCCCATACGATAAACAACGTTATCCAGACGACCTTCCAGCAAAGTCAGCAGGTTTTCACCTGTGTTGCCTTTCAGACGAGTTGCTTCTTTGTAGTAGTTACGGAATTGACGCTCTAGAACACCGTAAATACGACGTACTTTTTGTTTTTCACGTAACTGAACACCGTAATCAGAAAGACGCGGTTTACGTGCGCCGTGCTGACCTGGTGCTTGTTCCAGTTTACACTTGGTGTCAATCGCCCGAACGCCAGATTTTAGAAATAAATCTGTACCTTCACGGCGGCTCAGCTTGAGCTTAGGACCCAAATATCTTGCCATTTTCTTTCTCCAACTTTCCTAAAAACGAAAACGTTATTAAACGCGACGTTTTTTCGGTGGACGACAACCGTTATGAGGAATCGGAGTCACATCAGTAATATTAGTGATGCGGAAACCAGCCGCGTTTAATGCACGGATAGTTGACTCACGACCAGGACCAGGTCCTTTAACCATAACTTCCAAGTTCTTAATTCCGTACTCTTTAACAGCTTCAGCGCAACGTTCTGCTGCAACCTGAGCCGCGAACGGAGTAGATTTACGAGAACCACGGAAACCGGAACCACCGGCAGTAGCCCAACCCAATGCGTTACCTTGACGATCGGTAATAGTAACGATTGTGTTGTTGAAAGAAGCATGGATATGAGCCACACCGTCAGAGACTTGTTTTCTTACACGCTTACGTGCACGAATAGGTGCTTTTGCCATTGTTCAAATACCCCGATTATTTCTTGATCGGCTTACGCGGACCCTTACGGGTACGTGCGTTAGTCTTAGTACGCTGACCGCGAACTGGTAGACCACGACGATGACGTAAACCACGGTAAGTACCAAGATCCATCAGACGTTTGATGCTCAGGGTAACTTCACGACGCAGATCACCTTCTACAACGTATTTGGCAACTTCGTCACGCAGCTTGTCGATTTGCTCTTCAGACAGCTCACTGATCTTAACATTTTCAGCAATACCAGCAGCTACACAGATAGCCTGTGAGCGGGTCTTACCGATACCGTAAATCGAAGTTAATGCGATTACAGTATGTTTATGATCAGGAATGTTAATGCCTGCTATACGGGCCACTATGCACTCCTAAATTAGCAGTTATACAGTACTATTCTGAAAAGCCCGTTTTCAGGATACTCAAACAATACTGTATATATTATAAAAGATTGGGCTGGCTAATTTAGCCAGCTCAACCGAACTTTGCAAGAAAAAAATGCAATAAATTAGCCTTGACGCTGTTTATGCTTAGGCTCGACGCTGCAAATTACACGCACGTGACCGTGACGTCTAACAATTTTGCAGTTACGGCACATTTTCTTGACGGAAGCACGAACTTTCATTTTTACTCTCCGTAACTTCTAAAACAAATCGCTTATCAGTAATTAACCTTTAAGATTTGCTTTTTTCAATGCAGACTCATACTGACTTGACATCAGGAGAGTTTGCACTTGAGCCATAAAATCCATGATGACTACAACCACGATTAAGAGGGAAGTACCACCAAAATAGAAAGGTACTTTCATTGCGTCACGCATGAACTCCGGGATGAGACAGATAAAGGTAATATACAAGGCACCGATTAAGGTTAAACGTGTCATTACTTTATCTATATATTTAGCCGTCTGCTCTCCCGGGCGAATTCCTGGTACAAATGCACCGGACTTCTTCAGGTTATCTGCCGTTTCTCTTGGGTTGAAAACCAACGCCGTATAGAAGAAACAGAAGAATATGATTGCAGCAGCGTATAGTAACACATAAATAGGTTGACCAGGCTGTAGATTTAAAGAAATCGTAGTCAGCCAACCCCACCCTGTACCATCGCCAAACCAAGAGGTTATTGTACCAGGAAACAGGATAATACTTGAAGCAAAAATTGCTGGTATAACACCCGCCATATTTACTTTAAGTGGTAGATGTGTACTTTGTGCCGCGTATATTCTACGCCCTTGTTGACGTTTTGCATAGTTAACAACGATACGACGTTGTCCTCTTTCTACAAAAACAACAAAGAAAGTAACCGCGAACACCAATACTGCAACCAACAATAACAGGAGGAAGTGCAGTTCGCCTTGCCGCGCCTGCTCGATGGTTTGACCAATGGCAGGTGGAAGACCTGCAACGATACCTGCAAAGATAATGATTGAGATACCGTTACCAATACCACGTTCAGTGATTTGCTCACCTAACCACATTAGGAACATTGTCCCAGTGACTAAGCTCACAACAGCCGTAATATAGAATGGTAGACCTGGATTAATTACCAGACCTTGCATTCCTGGCATATTCGGTAAGCCTGTTGCGATACCAATTGATTGGAATATCGCCAGCACCAAAGTACCATAACGGGTATATTGGCTGATCTTACGACGACCGGCCTCCCCTTCCTTCTTAATCTCTGCTAACCGAGGGTTAACCACTGATAAGAGTTGGATAATAATCGATGCCGAAATATAAGGCATGATACCCAGCGCAAAGATAGAAGCACGGCTAAGAGCACCACCAGAGAACATGTTAAACATTTCAATGATGGTGCCTTTTTGCTGATCGAGCAATTTGGCAAGCACAGTGGCATCAATACCAGGGATAGGAATAAAAGAGCCAATCCTAAAGACAATAAGTGCACCAAGAACAAACAAAAGTCTGCGTTTTAGTTCACCAACACCACCTTTAGCACTCTGAAAATCTAAACCTGGTTGTTTAGCCATCTGTCACTTATTCCTCAATTTTACCGCCAGCTGATTCGATTGCTGCACGGGCACCTTTGGTAACACGCAGACCACGAATAGTCACTGCACGGTTAACCTCGCCAGACAGAATTAATTTTGCAAATTCAATCTGTGGGCCAACAACGTTTGCGGCTTTCAGTGCATTCAGATCGATTACATCGCCTTCAACGTAAGCTAAATCAGACAGACGGATTTCCGCAGTCACAAATGATTTACGTGAAGTAAAACCAAATTTTGGTAAACGACGATATAAAGGCATCTGGCCGCCTTCAAAACCACGACGTACGCCACCGCCAGAACGAGATTTCTGACCTTTGTGACCACGGCCGCCAGTTTTACCTAAGCCAGAACCGATACCACGACCTACACGTTTAGGCGCATGCTTGGCACCTTCAGCCGGAGACAGAGTATTTAAACGCATCTCTTACTCCTCAACTTTAACCATATAGGAAACCAAGTTGATCATACCGCGAACTGCTGGTGTATCTTCGCGTTCTACAGTGTGACCGATGCGACGCAGACCTAAACCTGTCATCGTTGCCTTATGTTTAGGCAAACGACCGATTAAGCTGCGTGTTTGAGTAATTTTAATAGTCTTAGCCATGGTCATTACCCCAGAATTTCTTCAACGGATTTACCACGCTTAGCTGCGACCATATCTGGAGACTTCATGCTATCTAAAGCGTCCAGTGTTGCACGAACCACGTTAATCGGGTTAGTGGAACCATAGGTTTTAGCCAGTACGTTACGAACGCCAGCCACTTCTAGAACTGCACGCATTGCACCACCTGCGATGATACCGGTACCTTCATGAGCAGGCTGCATAAATACGCGTGAGCCTGTGTGAGTACCTTTAACAGGGTGGAACAGAGTACCGTTGTTTAAAGAGACGGTTTTCATATTGCGACGGGCTTTTTCCATCGCTTTCTGGATTGCTGCCGGAACTTCGCGAGCTTTGCCATATCCAAAACCAACGCGGCCATTACCATCACCAACTACTGTAAGAGCGGTGAAGCTAAAGATACGACCACCTTTAACGGTTTTAGATACGCGGTTTACCGCGATCAGCTTTTCCTGCAGTTCGCCAGCTTGTTTCTCGATGTGAGCCATCTTACACTCCTACCTTAGAACTGAAGGCCAGCTTCACGGGCAGCATCTGCCAGTGCCTGGACTCGACCATGATATTGGAAACCGGAACGGTCAAATGATACTACTTTGATACCTTTTTCCAGAGCGCGTTCAGCAATAATTTTACCAACTACCGCTGCTGCTTCTTTGTTTCCAGTGTTTTTCAGTTGCTCAATGATAGCTTTTTCTGTAGTAGAAGCGGCCACCAAAGTTTCAGAACCGTTTGGTGCAATAACCTGCGCATAAATATGGCGAGGGGTACGGTGTACCACCAGGCGAGTCGCACCCAATTCCTGGAGCTTACGGCGTGCGCGGGTCGCACGACGGATACGAGCTGCTTTCTTATCCATAGTGTTACCTTACTTCTTCTTAGCCTCTTTGATACGCACAACTTCGTCGGCGTAACGAATACCTTTACCTTTATAAGGTTCAGGGCGACGGTAAGCACGCAGTTCAGCTGCTACTTGACCAATCACTTGCTTATCCGCACCTTTCAGTACGATTTCAGTTTGTGTTGGGCATTCAGCAGTGATGCCTGCTGGCAGTTGGTGTTCCACTGGATGTGAAAAACCTACTGATAAGTTAACCGCATTGCCTTTAATAGACGCACGATAACCTACACCTACCAGTTGCAGTTTCTTAGTGAAGCCTTCGGTAACACCTACAACCATTGCATTTAACAGAGAACGAGTAGTACCCGCCTGTGCCCATGCATCAGCAAAACCATCGCGAGGTGCGAAAGTTAATTGGTTGTCAGCATGTTGAATTTCAACTGCATTATGGATAGTACGAGTAAGCTCGCCGTTTTTACCCTTAATCGTAATTACCTGACCGTTGAGTTTAACCTCTACGCCGGCAGGAATGACGACGGGTGCTTTTGCCACACGAGACATTCTTTCCTCCCGAATTAAGCTACGTAGCAGATAATCTCGCCACCAAGACCTGCTTGGCGAGCTGCACGATCAGTCATAACACCTTTTGAGGTAGAAACAACAGCGATGCCCAGTCCTGCCATAACTTGTGGCAGCTCATCTTTTCTTTTATAGATGCGCAGACTAGGACGGCTTACGCGCTGAATGCTTTCTACTACAGCCTTACCTTGGAAATATTTTAAAATAATTTCCAGTTCTGGCTTAGTGTCGCCTTCAATTTTAAAATCTTCGATATAACCTTCTTCCTTAAGCACGTTGGCAATCGCCACTTTCAGCTTGGAGGAAGGCATTGTGACCGCAACTTTATTCGCGGCCTGACCGTTACGGATACGGGTCAGCATATCCGCGATGGGATCTTGCATGCTCATCTGTCTTTACTCCCGTGATTCAATTATGGTAATTACCAGCTAGCCTTTCTAAGGCCCGGGATTTCACCGCGCATAGCGGCTTCACGGACTTTAATACGGCTGAGGCCAAATTTCCGCAGGAAACCGTGCGGACGTCCAGTTTGACGGCAGCGGTTACGCTGACGTGAAGGACTTGAATCACGTGGCATAGTTTGCAGTTTCAGAACAGCATTCCAACGATCTTCGTCAGACACGTTCACATCTGAAACGATAGCTTTCAGTTCTGCGCGTTTTGCGAAGAATTTCTCAGCTAAATTCGCACGTTTTACATCACGTGCTTTCATAGATTTCTTAGCCATGAATGCCCTGCCTTACTTGCGGAACGGGAAGTTAAACGCTGCTAACAGTGCGCGACCTTCATCATCTGATTTCGCAGTCGTAGTAATGGTAATATCCAAACCACGAACACGATCCACTTTATCGTAATCGATTTCAGGGAAGATGATTTGCTCACGTACGCCCATGCTGTAGTTACCACGTCCATCAAATGATTTAGCGGACAAACCACGGAAGTCACGGATACGTGGTACAGCAATAGAGATCAGGCGTTCAAAGAACTCCCACATGCGTTCGCCACGCAGGGTCACTTTACAGCCGATCGGATAGCCCTGGCGGATTTTGAAGCCTGCAACAGATTTGCGTGCTTTGGTGATCAAAGGTTTTTGACCTGAGATTGCTGCTAAATCAGCTGCTGCATTGTCCAGCAGTTTTTTATCAGCAATAGCTTCACCAACACCCATGTTCAGGGTGATCTTCTCGACCCGAGGGACTTGCATGACAGAATGGTAACCAAACTGAGACATCAGTTTTTGGACTACCTCGTCTTTGTAGTAATCATGCAGTTTCGCCATCGTATACTCCAAATTACTTGATAGTTTCTTTATTAGACTTGAAGAAACGAACTTTTTTGCCGTCTTCGAATCTAAAACCTACACGGTCAGCCTTACCGGTTGCCGCATTGAAGATTGCAACGTTAGAAACTTGGATAGAAGCTTCTTTTTCAACGATGCCACCTGGTTGGTTCAGAGCCGGAACTGGCTTCTGATGTTTTTTAACCAGATTGATACCTTCAACGATAACTTTACCAGAAGAAAGAACCTGTTTTACTTTACCGCGCTTACCTTTATCTTTACCAGTCAGCACGATAACTTCGTCTTCACGACGGATTTTCGCTGCCATTGCCTGCTCCTTAGAGTACTTCAGGTGCCAGAGAGATTATTTTCATAAACTTCTCGTTACGAAGTTCACGAGTAACCGGCCCAAAAATACGCGTACCAATAACTTGCTCGCTGTTGTTGTTTAACAATACACAAGCGTTGCTATCGAAGCGAATGACAGAACCGTCAGGGCGACGAACACCCTTCTTGGTGCGCACCACTACCGCTTTCAGTACATCACCTTTCTTAACTTTACCACGTGGAATTGCTTCCTTGATGGTAATTTTGATGATGTCACCTACATCTGCGTAGCGACGGTGCGAGCCACCTAGAACCTTGATACACATTACGCGACGTGCACCGGAGTTGTCGGCCACGTTCAGCATAGTCTGTTCTTGGATCATTTTAGTGCTCCGCTAAATGTCAACTACTACTGAGCCACTTCCACATTAGAAGAGGCCGTTCAATATCCCATAATACGAGGGAGCGGCATTATAACACCACATTCTCGATATGGACAGAAAAAATAAACGGCTCGTTCAGTTTTGAGCCGTTTATTTCGTACGAAAAGGCTATTTTATTACAGAATAGCTTTTTCTACAACGCGAACTAACGCCCAAGACTTAGTCTTAGATAGTGGACGTGTTTGACGAATTTCTACTACGTCACCAATTCCACATTCGTTGTTCTCGTCATGTACATGCAGTTTGGTCGTACGACGGATAAACTTACCATATAATGGGTGTTTAACCATACGATCGATAGCAACGACAATAGATTTTTCCATTTTGTCACTAACTACACGACCTTGCAGAGTACGGATTTTATCGGTCATTACGCACCCGCCTTCTCAGTCAGTAAAGTCTTAACGCGTGCGATATTACGACGCACTTGTTTCAACAGATGAGACTGTTGTAACTGACCACTTGCTGCCTGCATACGCAGATTAAACTGCTCGCGCAGTAAGTTCAGCAGTTCTGTGTTCAGCTCTTCAACGCTCTTTTCGCGCAGCTCTTTTGCTTTCATTACATCACCGTCTTAGTTACAAAGGTGGTTTTGATAGGCAGTTTTGCTGCCGCCAGCTTGAATGCTTCACGGGCCAGTTCTTCAGGCACACCATCCATTTCATACAGGACTTTACCTGGCTGGATTAAGGCAACCCAATACTCAACGTTACCTTTACCTTTACCCATACGGACTTCGAGCGGCTTTTCAGTGATTGGTTTGTCTGGGAACACACGGATCCAGATTTTACCCTGACGCTTAACTGCACGGGTCATTGCACGACGTGCCGCTTCGATCTGACGTGCAGTCAGACGACCACGGCCCACAGCTTTAAGACCGTAAGTCCCGAAGCTTACATCCGCACCAGCAGCTAAGCCACGGTTGCGGCCTTTGTGCACTTTACGGAATTTTGTACGCTTTGGTTGTAACATCAGCGACTCTCCTTACTTGCGGCCTTTACGCTGCTGCTTTTTAGGTTGAGCAGCCGGTTTTTCCGCCTGTTCAACTGCAGCCATACCACCCAGGATCTCACCTTTGAAGATCCATACCTTAACGCCGAGCACACCATAAGTGGTTTGTGCTTCTGAGGTATTGTAGTCGATATCTGCACGCAGAGTGTGCAGAGGTACACGACCTTCACGATACCATTCAGTACGAGCGATTTCAGCGCCACCTAAGCGACCACTTACTTCCACTTTAATACCTTTAGCGCCTAAACGCATAGCATTCTGTACCGCACGCTTCATAGCACGACGGAACATAACACGACGTTCCAGCTGTGAAGTGATGCTGTCAGCAACTAATTTTGCGTCCAGTTCAGGTTTACGTACTTCGGCGATATTAATTTGCGCAGGAACGCCAGCGATATCCGCTACGTTTTTGCGCAGTTTTTCAACATCTTCACCTTTTTTACCGATAACGATGCCTGGGCGAGCAGTGTGAATAGTCACACGGATGCTTTTCGCAGGACGTTCGATAACGATACGAGATACAGATGCTTTAGCCAGTTCTTTAGTTAAGTACTGACGTACTTTAAAATCGCTGTCTAGGTTGTCAGCGAATTCATTGGTACCCGCATACCATGTGGAATTCCAAGGCTTGACAATGCCAAGGCGGATACCATTAGGATGTACTTTTTGACCCATTGCTAGTCTCCAGAGTCTCAGCGATCAGACACAACCACAGTGATGTGGCTGGTGCGCTTCAGAATACGATCTGCACGGCCTTTTGCACGAGGCATAATGCGCTTCATAGAAGGACCTTCGTCAACAAAGATCTTAGCTACTTTCAGATCATCAATGTCAGCGCCATCGTTGTGTTCTGCATTAGCAATAGCAGACTCCAGTACTTTCTTCACTAAACCAGCAGCTTTCTTGTTGGTAAAGGTTAAAATTTCCAGAGCTTGCGACACTTTCTTACCGCGAATCAGGTCAGCTACCAAGCGAACCTTCTGAGCAGAAGAACGAGCGTGGCGATGCATAGCGATAGTTTCCATCTCTTCCTCCTACCTTATTTTTTCTTAGCCTTTTTATCGGCTGCATGACCGCGATAAGTACGGGTCGGCGCGAATTCACCCAGTTTGTGACCAACCATTTCGTCGGAAACGTAAACTGGAACATGCTGACGACCAT
This sequence comes from Proteus sp. G2673, assembly GCF_009915125.1. Taxonomy (NCBI): domain Bacteria; kingdom Pseudomonadati; phylum Pseudomonadota; class Gammaproteobacteria; order Enterobacterales; family Morganellaceae; genus Proteus; species Proteus sp. G2673. The sequence goes on along the minus strand of NZ_JAABLT010000011.1, from coordinate 5,386 downwards.
TATGGACAGCGATGGTCAAACCGATCATGTTAGGAAAGATCGTTGAACGACGGGACCAAGTCTTAACAGGCTTTTTGTCACCGCTTTCCACCGCTTTCTCTACCTTCTTCAGCAAGTGCAGGTCAATGAAAGGACCTTTCTTGAGAGAACGTGGCATGGCTTATCCTCTAATTATTTCTTAGTACGACGATGAACGATGAAATGTTCAGTGCGTTTGTTTTTACGAGTCTTCTTACCTTTGGTTTGAACGCCCCAAGGTGTTACTGGGTGTTTACCAAAGTTACGACCTTCACCACCACCATGTGGGTGATCGACTGGGTTCATCGCAGTACCGCGAACGGTAGGACGAATACCACGCCAGCGACTTGCACCAGCTTTACCCAGAACGCGTAACATGTGCTCAGAGTTGCCAACTTCACCGATAGTTGCACGGCAATCAGAAGGAACTTTACGCATTTCACCAGAACGCAGACGGATAGTGACATAAGCACCATCACGAGCAACGATCTGAACGTAAGTACCAGCTGAACGAGCTAACTGACCACCTTTACCTGGTTTCATTTCTACGTTATGAACTGTAGAACCAACCGGGATATTACGCATTGGTAAGGTGTTACCCGCTTTGATAGCAGCATCAACGCCAGACTGAACTTTATCACCCGCTTTCAGGCCTTTTGGAGCCAGAATGTAGCGACGTTCACCATCAGCATACAGCACTAAAGCGATGTTAGCTGAACGGTTTGGATCATATTCCAGACGTTCTACTGTCGCAGGGATACCATCTTTGTTGCGTTTAAAGTCAACAATACGGTAAGCCTGTTTGTGACCACCACCGATGTGACGGGTAGTGATACGACCATTGTTGTTACGACCACCGGACTTGCTGTTCTTTTCCAGCAATGGCGCATAAGGTTTCCCTTTATGCAGCTCAGGGTTTACCACTTTAACTACGTGGCGACGGCCCGGAGACGTAGGTTTACATTTAACAATTGCCATTGTTCTTTACTCCTCCGACTTACTCAGCGCCGCCGACGAAGTCCAGATTCTGGCCTTCCTTCAGGGTGACGTAAGCTTTTTTCCAGTCGCTACGACGACCAATACGCTGACCGTGACGTTTCACTTTGCCTTTCATCAGCAGAGTGTTAACACTTTCAACTTCGACTTCAAACAGTTTTTGTACAGCTGCTTTAATCTCTGCTTTGGTCGCGTCTTTAGCAACTTTGAGAACGATGGTGTTTGATTTTTCCATCGCGATAGAAGCTTTTTCAGATACATGCGGCGCGCGCAGTACTTTCAGCAGACGTTCTTCACGGATCATGCCAGCATCTCCTCAACTTGCTTCACAGCGTCAGCAGTCATGACGACTTTGTCGAAGGCGATTAAGCTAACAGGGTCGATTGTTGCTGCATCACGTACGTCAACTTTATATAAGTTGCGTGCTGCTAAATACAGATTCTCATCTAAATCAGCAGTGATGATCAGAACATCTTCCAGAGCCATATCTTTCAGTTTCTGTGCTAAAAGCTTAGTTTTAGGCGCTTCAACAGAGAACTTCTCTACGACGATCAGACGATCTTGACGTACCAGTTCAGACAGAATGCTCTTCAGAGCACCACGGTACATCTTTTTGTTTACTTTTTGACTGTGGTCCTGTGGTTTAGCTGCGAAGCTAACACCACCAGAGCGCCAAATTGGGCTCTTGATTGAACCTGAACGTGCACGACCTGTACCTTTCTGTCTCCAAGGCTTTTTGCCTGAACCAGAAACTTCAGCACGGGTTTTCTGAGCACGAGTACCTTGACGAGCACCAGCAGCGTATGCAACGACTACTTGATGCACAAGCGCTTCGTTAAAGTCACGCCCGAAGGTAGTTTCGGAAACAGTCAGCGCGCCTTGCGCGTCTTTCATTACCAATTCCATTCCTATCTCCTCGACGTTACGCCTTGACAGCTGGTTTAACGATCAGGTCACTGCCAGTTGCACCTGGAACAGCACCTTTGACCAGCAGCAGGTTGCGCTCAGCGTCAACACGTACTACTTCCAGGCTCTGAACGGTAACTTGTTCGTTACCCAGTTGACCTGCCATTTTCTTGCCTTTGAACACCTTACCCGGAGTCTGGTTCTGACCGATAGAACCCGGAACACGGTGAGACAAGGAGTTACCGTGGGTAGCATCTTGAGTACGGAAATTCCAGCGCTTTACAGTACCAGCAAAACCTTTACCTTTAGATGTTCCAGTAACGTCGACTTTTTTAACGTCAGCGAAAATTTCTACGCTAATGCTTTGACCTACAGTGTATTCTTCGCCTTCATTCAGACGGAATTCACGTAGTAAGCGGCCAGCTTCAACACCAGCTTTAGCAAAATGACCTGCTTCAGGTTTCAGTACACGGTTAGCTTTTTTGCTACCAGTAGTCACCTGAATGGCACGATAACCGTCTTTCTCTAGATCTCTGACCTGAGTAACACGGTTGTTTTCAATTTCGATAACGGTTACAGGGATTGAAACGCCATCTTCAGTGAAGATACGAGTCATTCCTACTTTCTTACCGACTAAACCAATCATTGTTTCAACCTCTCAATCGCTTGATGACCTGATTAACCTAGGCTGATCTGCACGTCTACGCCGGCAGCCAGATCCAGACGCATCAGAGCATCAACGGTTTTCTCGGTTGGCTCAACGATGTCAACCAGACGTTTGTGAGTGCGAATTTCATACTGATCACGCGCATCTTTATTAACGTGCGGAGAAATCAACACTGTGAAACGCTCTTTGCGAGTCGGCAGTGGGATTGGACCACGAACTTGCGCACCAGTGCGCTTAGCAGTCTCTACGATTTCCGCAGTTGATTGATCAATCAGACGATGATCAAAAGCTTTCAGGCGGATACGGATTCTTTGGTTCTGCATGAGACCAGAGCTCCAACTATTTTTTATAAACGTAAATGATTACTACTCGTACCCATTTCGATTGATGAGAGAGTGTAATCGTTCTGCATATAACTCCCCAATCGGGAGTATTATATTAATGCAATAAAAAATCTGCATTAGCTGATAAATCAGCCCCACTAAATCAGTGAGCCTGCGCATTATACTTGCCTGAGTGATGAAATCAAGTCAAGAATAAAAAATCAGCGATAAAAATTCATTTTATCTTTTCGAAAATAAAAAAAGCAAAGGTAACCTTCATCACCTTTGCTTTAAAAACCGTCTCAAAATTCATTAAAGAATGATGGATTATTCTTCAATAATTTGAGCTTGTAGATAGTTTTGAAGCCCTATTCGTTCGATAAGTTCAAGCTGGGTTTCAATCCAATCAATATGCCCTTCTTCATCAGTTAGAATTTCTAGCATAAGATCACGACTGACATAATCATGAATTGAATCTGCGTAAGCAATAGCTTCACGTAAATCTTTGGCACCACCTAATTCCAATTCCAAATCAGAACGTAGCATCTCTTCAACATCTTCACCGATGTTTAGTTTGCCTAAATCTTGTAAGTTTGGAATGCCTTCAAGGAACAAGATACGCTCGATATATTTATCCGCGTGTTTCATCTCATCTATGGATTCATGATATTCCATTTCATTAAGGCGTGTAAGACCCCAATTCTTGAACATTCGGGCATGTAGGAAATACTGATTAATTGCAACAAGCTCACCACCTAATAACTTATTAAGGTGGGCTATCATTTTTTTATCACCTTTCATTTTTATGCTCCTTTGCTTCCAGTCTTTTTAGTGTAGACCTTTTATACAAAGTGGAGAGAAAGGAAATTTAAAATTTGTTATGCAACTTCAGAAATTTGAGGGTAAAGGATAGATTGCTCACTTTCAATTATTTGACGAGCTTGACGTACACACTTACCGCAACAACTACCAACAGGTAAGATCTTGCGTAATTCATTAATAGTGTGGATTTGATGTTTGTGTACTGTAGAGATAATTTTTTTATCACTCACACCATGGCAAAGACAGACGTACATAATAGCAACCTCATTAACTACTCACGCATTGAATAGTAAATGATAACCATTATGATTTCAATTTCTATTTAACTTAGATATTCTAACCTAATATAGAAACTCTCATGATAATGAGAGAATAAATTGAGGACGGGATTTAACTAAGATGAAAAGCGCTATTTTAGATACAAAAAAAGGGCATCAATGATGCCCTTTTTTAGGAAATTACGCGAGTAATTAACCTAATACTTTAGCAACAACGCCCGCACCTACTGTACGGCCACCTTCACGGATAGCGAAACGTAAACCGTCGTCCATCGCGATTGGGTGAATCAGTTCAACGATCATGTTGATGTTGTCACCTGGCATTACCATTTCTACGCCTTCTGGTAATTCGATAGTACCAGTTACGTCAGTTGTACGGAAGTAGAACTGTGGACGGTAGCCTTTGAAGAATGGAGTATGACGACCACCTTCATCTTTGCTCAGAATATAAACTTCTGATTCAAATTTAGTGTGTGGGTTGATTGAACCTGGTTTCGCCAGTACTTGTCCACGTTCGATTTCTTCACGTTTAGTACCACGCAGAAGAACACCTACGTTCTCACCTGCACGACCTTCGTCAAGTAATTTACGGAACATTTCAACACCAGTACAAGTTGTTTTCGCTGTTGGTTTAATACCAACGATTTCAACTTCTTCACCAACTTTGATTACGCCACGCTCAACACGACCTGTTACTACTGTACCACGGCCTGAAATTGAGAATACGTCTTCAATTGGTAACAGGAATGGTTTGTCAATTGCACGCTCTGGCTCTGGGATGTATGAATCCAGTGCTTCTGCTAATTCAACAATTTTTGCTTCCCACTCTGCTTCGCCTTCCAGTGCTTTCAGCGCTGAACCACGGATTACTGGAGTGTCATCACCTGGGAAATCGTACTGAGACAGAAGTTCACGAACTTCCATTTCGACTAATTCCAGTAACTCTTCATCATCTACCATGTCACATTTGTTCAGGAATACGATGATGTAAGGAACACCAACCTGACGACCTAACAGGATGTGCTCACGAGTTTGTGGCATTGGGCCATCTGTCGCAGCAACAACCAGGATAGCTCCGTCCATTTGCGCAGCACCAGTGATCATGTTTTTAACATAGTCGGCGTGACCTGGGCAGTCTACGTGTGCGTAGTGACGAGTTGGAGTGTCATATTCTACGTGTGAAGTAGAGATGGTGATACCACGAGCTTTTTCTTCTGGTGCGTTATCGATTTGATCGAATGCACGAGCAGCACCACCATAAGTTTTAGCTAAAACTGTAGTGATTGCAGCAGTCAGAGTTGTTTTACCGTGGTCAACGTGGCCGATAGTACCAACGTTAACGTGCGGTTTTGAACGTTCAAATTTTTCTTTAGACA